>CAZLRQ010000063.1:0-11629 GCA_964562035.1 uncultured Rhodoferax sp.
ACCGTCGTCGCGCTGGCCCTCATCCCCGAGGCCATTGCGTTTTCCATCATTGCAGGGGTGGACCCCAAAGTCGGCCTGTATGCCTCGTTTTGTATTGCCGTGGTGATTGCCTTCACCGGCGGGCGCCCCGGCATGATTTCGGCGGCCACCGGCGCCATGGCGCTGGTGATGGTGCTGCTGGTCAAAGAGCATGGCTTGCAGTACCTGCTGGCGGCCACGGTACTGACCGGGGTGCTGCAAATTGGCGCCGGGTTGTTGAAGCTGGGCGCGCTCATGCGCTTTGTCTCGCGCTCGGTGGTGACCGGTTTTGTCAACGCGCTGGCGATTCTGATTTTCATGGCCCAACTGCCGGAGCTGACCAACGTGAGTTGGGTGGTGTATGCCATGACGGCTGCCGGGCTGGCCATCATCTACGGCTTTCCGTACCTTACCAAAGCGGTGCCGTCGCCGCTGGTGACCATCGTGGTGCTGACCGGTGTGGCGATGTGGCTGCAGTTGGACATTCGCACCGTGGGCGACATGGGCCAACTGCCGGACAGCCTGCCCATTTTTCTGTTGCCTGAGGTGCCGCTGAACCTGACAACGCTCATGATCATCCTGCCCTATGCCGCCACGCTGGCGGTGGTGGGCCTGCTGGAGTCGATGATGACGGCGTCCATTGTGGACGAGCTGACCGACACGTCCAGCAACAAAAACCGCGAGTGCGTGGGTCAGGGCGTGGCCAATATTGCGGCGGGCTTGATTGGCGGCATGGCGGGCTGCGCCATGATTGGCCAGTCGGTCATCAACGTGAAATCTGGCGGACGCGGGCGCTTGTCGACCTTGGTGGCGGGTGTGTTTTTGCTGATTCTGATCGTGTTTCTCAGCCCCTGGGTCAAGCAGATTCCGATGGCCGCGCTGGTGGCGGTGATGATCATGGTGTCGATTGGCACCTTCAGTTGGGCGTCTGTTCGCAACTTGCGTGCGCACCCGCCCAGCTCGTCGCTGGTGATGATGGCCACCGTGGTGGTGACCGTGTCCACACATGACCTGGCCAAAGGGGTGTTTGTGGGTGTGCTCTTGTCGGGTGTGTTCTTTGCGCACAAGGTCAGCAAGGTGCTGCGCATTGACCGCCGCCTGGACGCCGAGGGCCGTGTGCGCACCTACAGCGTGGTGGGGCAGGTGTTTTTTGCCTCGACAGAGACCTTTGTCAATGCCTTTGACTACCGGGAGGTGGTACAAAAAGTTCACATTGACGTGAGCCGTGCGCACTTTTGGGACATCACCGCCGTCAGTGCGCTGGACAAGGTGGTGCTGAAGCTTAAACGCGAAGGTACCGAGGTGGCGGTAACCGGCCTGAACGAGGCGAGCGCCACGATGATGGACCGCTTTGCCGTCCACGACAAACCCGGCGCCGTTGAACAACTGATGCATTGAAAGGACAAATCATGAACAAGGTCTACGCCTGTATTGATGGTTTCGCCAGCACCGCCGCCGTGATTGACTGGGCCGCCTGGTCGGCCCGGCGACTCGATGTGCCGCTGGCGCTGCTGCACGTGCTGGAGCGCCCACCGGTGCCGCCATTGCTCAGTGACTACAGCGGTGCCATTGGGCTGGGCGCGCAAGAGTCTTTGCTGCAAGAGCTCAGTGCACTGGACGCCCAGCGCAATCAGCTCGCGCAAGAGGCGGGTCGCCAGTTGCTGGTGTCGGCCCGCGCACGCGCCACAGCGGCCGGAGTGACGCAGCTTGATGCAAGGCTACGCCATGGCGAGTTGGTGGACAACCTGCTGGAGGTGGAGCCTGACGCCCGGCTGTTTGTGCTGGGTGAGCACTACCACGCCAGAAGCAACAGCAAAATTCACCTGGACCACCATGTGGAGCGCGTCATCCGCTCGGTCAAACGCCCGGTGCTGGTGGCCACCGCCGAGCAGTTTGCGGCGCCCGAGCGGGTGGTGCTGGCCTTTGACGGCAGCGCCACCGGCGACAAGACGGTGCAAACCGTGGCGCGCAGCCCCATGCTGGTGGGTTTGCCTGTGTTGCTGGCCATGGCCGGTACTGACAGCCCTCCAGCGCGCCAACAGTTGGCCGCCGCCGCGCAAGTGTTGCAAGCGGCGGGTTTCAGCGTGAGCACCGAGCTGGTACCCGGCGAGCCGGAGCAGGTGTTGCCACCGCTCTTGAAGGCGCAGGGCGCCGCACTGTTGGTCATGGGGGCCTACGGCCACTCGCGCATTCGCCAGTTCATTGTGGGCAGCACCACGACCACGCTGCTGCGCTTGAGCGAGGTGCCGGTGCTGATCCTGCGATAGCCTTGTTCCCGGGCAAGCCCATGCACCTGGGTCGAAAAAATGGTTAACAAAATGCATCACTTATTGCATTTGTTCAAATAGAATAAAAACGCTTTCTTGTTCAGCGACGAGAACAGCACAACGAGTTTGGAGCCCTTCGGGGCTCCTTTTTTACGTCTGATGCGCTTGAGGTGACGGCTGCGGTGGCGCAGGCAGGCGCTGCAGTTGCAACTCGGCCAGGGCCGTGTACAGCGGCACGCTGATCAGGCGCGACACGCCGCTGGCCACCAGCGCGGTGGCCATCAGGCTCAGCACCAGCGCGTGGCCGTCCACCATTTCCATGACGATGATGAATGCCGTGAGTGGCGCCTGCGTCACGGCGGCCAGGAAGCCGGCCATGCCCAGCGCGATCAGCGTGGGCGCGTTGGCATAGCTGGTGAGGGTGGCAATGTCGTTGCCCAAGGCGCCACCAATGGCCAGCGAGGGCGCAAAAATACCGCCCGGCACGCCTGACCAGGCCGTCACCCAGGTGGCAATGAACTTGAGCAGCACATACAACTGGGTGGCATCGCCCTTGCCCTCGAGCATGTCGCGCGTGTGGTCGTAGCCGCTGCCAAAGGTGTCGCCCTGGCTCAACACGCCCAGCACCGCAATGGCCAGTCCGCAGCCCGCGGCAAAGCGCACCGGGGCCTTTTGCCGCCAGCGGCTGAACCAGTCGCCCGAGCGGCCGGCAATCGAGATCACCATCAGCCGCGAAAACAGCCCACCGGCCAGCCCGCTCAGCACCGCCACCAGCAAACCTGGCAGCAGCAGTGCCCAACTGAGGTTCTCGACCCGAATCACACCAAAGTAAGTGGAGTTGCCGTAGACCGACACCGCCATCAAGCCGCCCAGCACAATGGCCGCCAGCAGCAAGCCGTTGCTGCGCTGCTCGGGGCGGCGCGTGAGTTCTTCAATGGCAAACATCACGCCGCCCAGCGGTGTGTTGAACGCCGCCGCAATGCCGGCGGCCCCGCCGGCCATCATCAGCCCATGTTCAGACACCTGGGAGCGGTCAGGCAACCAGCGCCGTGCGTGGTGCATGACCCCCGCCGCAATTTGCACCGACGGCCCCTCGCGCCCCAGAGACAGGCCCGCCAGCAGCCCCCAACTGGACAGCAGCATTTTCGAAAAACTCAGCTTGAGTGACACATACAGGCTGCGCTGTTCTTTGCTGACCTCGGGCGAGAGCGCCGCCATCACCTGCGGAATGCCCGAGCCCGCGGCCCCCGGCACCCAGCGGCGCGTGAGCCAGACGATGGCCGCCGTGGAGGCGGGCACCCACAACAGCGGCGCCCACCAGTGGCTCACCCGCACGCTGGTGAAGTGCTCAAAGGCCAACTCCGTCATCCAGGTGAAGGCCACCACGGTCAGCCCGGCCAGCGCGGCAAAGGCCAGCACCACGCCGCGCCCGGTCCACAAACGCCAGTCATACAACTCTTTACGAAACTCGTCAGCAACGTGGGGGTGCGGGCTCATGGGGTGCCTGGGTGGGGAGTCGTGGGGATATGCATTGCTGCAAATATGTTTTGTTATATTGGCTCGAATGTAATCGGCAACATCAATGTCAGGAAGTGGTGTTCACAAAAGGAGACAGTCATGGTGATTAAAGTGGGCCTGATGGGCTATGGCAAAGCGGGCCAAGCCGTCGCCGAAGTGTTGCGTGAAGACCCGCGGTTTGAACTGGTCTGGGTCGCCCGCCGCAACGCCACCACCGATGCAGTAACCGTGCCAGGCACCGCCATCCCGGTGGTGGGCTTGGACCAGATGGGCATTGACACGCTGCTGGACACCCACCCGGTGGATGCTTTGGTTGACTTCTCGTTGCCCGAGACGGTGTATGTGTATGGCGAAGCCGTGCGCCAGCGCAAGCTGATGCTGGTCAGCGCCATCTCGGCCTACACCGATGAGCAACTGAACTACGTCCGCAGCCTGGGTGCCGACACCCGCGTGCTGTGCTCGCCCAACATGACGGTGGGGATCAACTTTTTGATTTTGGCGGCCAAGCTCTTGCGCAACATTGCACCCTTTGCCGATGTGGAAATTCTGGAGCAGCACTTTCGTGACAAGCCTGAGGTGTCGGGCACCGCGCGCAAGATTGCCCAAAGCCTGTCGCTTGAAGATGACCACATCACCTCCCTGCGGCTGGGCGGCATTGTGGGGCACCATGAGGTGATCTTCGGGTTTCCGTACCAGACCGTGCGCATCATTCACAACTCCATCGAGCGCAAAGCCTTTGGCACCGGCGCGGCCTTTGCCCTGAGCCAACTGGCCGAGTGCGGGCCCGGGTTTTACACGTTTGATGACCTGCTGATGCAGAAGGTGCGCAGCCAGCTTCTGGCGGGTTAAATTTCAAGGCCCCGCCGTGCGCGTGCACCGGTTTGGGGCTCTATGATTTGGGCTCCGCAACCACCGCTCATCGTTCATGTCTACCCCCGCGTTATCTGAGGTTCCATTGGCCGACACGGCCCAGGTGCTGCGGCGCTTTCGTGTGGTGTTCAATGCCGTGCGCAGCCACTTCCAGCAAGTGGAAAAACAGGTTGGCCTGGGCGGCGCCCAGGTGTGGGCGCTGAGCGTGGTGCGCGACCACCCGGGCATTGGCATGGGCGGGCTGGCCCGCAGCATGGACATTCACCAGTCCACCGCCAGCAACCTGGTCAAGGCGCTGCAACGCAAAAACCTCATCAGCCTGACCAAAGCCGCGCAAGACCGGCGCAACGTGCAGTTGCATGTGTTGCCCGCCGGCCTGGCCTCGCTGGCGCAAGTGCCGGGGCCGTTTGAAGGCGTGCTGCCCGGCGCGCTGGCGGCCCTGCCACCCGACACGCTGCAGCGCCTGGACCAGGACCTGGCCATCCTCATCAAACGCCTGAAAGCCGACGAGCAGGCGGGCGGCATTCCGCTGGCGGAGCTGTGAGTGGTGGTTGGTAGCTATTTAATAGATAGCTACTAAGCCAATCTGTATAAGGGCTAGAGCCCAATTTGGCATATAAATCGCCGGGTCATTGGCCCTGCTGGTTTTGAATGGCCGCGTTCAGCAGGGACATGGCCAGCCCGGTCCATTGGCGAAACCGCAGGCCACTGTCTGGGCTTGGTTGTTCAAAAAATACGAATTTAAACTTCAATCTGATTGAACCCTTTTGCATGCAGTGATTCCTAAACTTCACTACATAGGCGCTGCTTTGCAGCCCATCACCCTCTTTCAGGACCCTTGACTTGACTGCTTCCAACGCCAACGCCGCCCCGCCCGCACTGGGCAAGTCTGCCCGCTACACGCCACTGGCCATGGTCCTGCACTGGGTGCTGGGCCTGACGATTTTGGGCATGTTCGCGGCGGGTTGGTACATGACCGAGCTGGCGTTTTCTCCGCTGCGACTCAAGCTTTACAACTGGCACAAGTGGGCCGGTGTGGCGGTGCTGGCTTTGTCGGCCCTGCGCCTGGTTTGGCGCCTGACGCACCGACCGCCAGCGCTGCCGCAAACCGTGAGCTTGGGCATGCCGGCCTGGCAAATCCGCGCTTACCACGCCACGCACCATGTGATGTACGTGCTGTTTTTTGCCGTGCCGCTGATGGGCTGGGCCTACAGCTCGGCGGCGGGTTTCCCGATCGTCTGGCTGGGCCAGTTCCCGCTGCCGGACCTGCTGCCGGTGAACAAAGAACTGGCCGAACTGATCAAACCGCTGCACAAGCTGGCGGCTTGGGCTCTGGTGGCGCTGGCGGGCCTGCACATTGCCGCGGCGCTCAAGCACCAACTGATTGACCGCGACGGCCTGTTGCAGCGCATGTTGCCCGGCCGCACCTGACGCCTGACATTTACCTTATTTGCCCCTTTTTGCGAGACCCTCTGACCATGAAATTAACAACCCTGCTGCCTTTGGCCGCCCTGGTGCTTGGCACCGCCATGCCCGCTGCCGCCCAGCAAACCTTGCTTCCGGCGCAAAGCGCCTTGGGCTTCACCTTCAAGCAAATGGGCGTGTCGGTGGACGGCAAGTTCACCAAATTCACCGCCCAAGTCAACTTTGACGCCGCCAAACTGGCCACCAGCAAGGTTGCTTTCACCGTGGACATTGCCAGTGCCACGCTGGGTTCAAGCGAGACCGACGCCGAACTGCCCAAGGCCGACTGGTTCAACACCGCCAAGTTTCCTCAAGCGACCTTTGCTTCTTCAGGTTTCAAGGCGCTGGGCGGTGGCAAATATGACGTGACCGGCAAACTCACCATCAAGGGCCAAAGCCAGGACGTGGTGGTGCCCGTCACCATGACCCAGACCGGCGCCGTGACCACCGCCACCGGCGCGTTCCCCATCAAGCGCCTGGTGTTCAAGATCGGCGAAAACGACTGGGCCGACACCTCGATGGTCGCCAACGACGTGCAAGTCAAATTCAAGCTCGCGCTCAATGGCGTGGGCAAGCTCTAAGCCGCGCTCGCCACACGCCCCTTTTTCTCCCTCAGCAACTTTTCAACGCTTAACTTAACCAGGTCCTCACCATGAACAAACGCCTCAAACTCTCCGCCGCCATCGCCCTCCTGGCTGGTGCTGCCACCGCCGCACTGGCCGCCCCCGAGACTTACAACGTGGACAGCGGCCACACGTTCCCCAGCTTCTCCTACAACCACTTTGGCTTGTCCACCCAGTTGAGCAAGTTCAACAAAACGACCGGCACCCTGGTGCTGGACAAGGTTGCCAAGACCGGCTCGGTGGATGTGGTCATTGACATGAAATCGGTCGAGACCGGCTCTTCGCTGTTCAACGGCCACATCCAGGGCGAAGACTTCCTGGACACCGCCAAGTTCCCCACCGCGGCCTTCAAGTCCACCAAGGTGGTGTTTGACGGTGAGAAGCCCTCCGCCATCGAAGGCAACCTGACCATCAAGGGCGTGACCAAGCCCGTCACGCTGAAGGTGACCCACTTTGTGAGCACGGCGCATCCGATGATGAAAAAGCCCGCCATTGGTGCCAATGCCAGCACCGTGATCAAGCGCACAGAATTCAATGCTGGCAAATACGCCCCCAACGTGGGTGACGATGTCACCATCACCTTGTCGGTTGAGGCCGTTAAAGCGGACTAAGCCTTCAGCCGCAAACCCGAGCGCCTTTGTGGCCAGTGCGTCCGGTTGAATGACCGGATGCACTGGCCATTTGCTATTGATTAAGTAGCTGTTAAGTCAATAGGGATAAGGGCTAAAGCCGTATTTGCCATATATTTTGTGATCTGTAACAGGGTGTTTTTTTGCCTGTTGGCCTGCCAGGGCTTGCCATACTGAGCGTGGTGCTTAAGTATTCTCTCAGCGCGCTCTCCCTGCCCGGTGGCAGGGCCTCTGCCCCGCGCTTGACGCAGAAAAGGGGGGACCTATGGCAAAGCAAATCTCTGCGGCCCAACAGCCGCTTTACATCGTATTGATCAGTGTGCATGGTCTGATTCGGGGGCATGACCTGGAGCTGGGCCGTGATGCCGACACGGGCGGCCAAACCAAGTATGTGGTCGAACTGGCCCGCGCCCTGGGCGAGCGCGCGGATGTTGAAAAAGTGCTGCTGCTGACCCGGCGCGTGGTGGACCCCCAGGTCAGCCCCGATTACGCAGAACTGCTGGAGCCGCTGTGCGCCAAAGCCAGCATCGTGCGCATTGCGTGTGGCGAAGACAAATACCTGCGCAAAGAGATGCTGTGGGATTCGCTGGAAAACTTCTCGGACAACGCGCTCATCTACCTCAAGCGCCAGCCGCGCATGCCTGACGTGATTCACAGCCACTACGCCGACGCTGGCTACGTGGGGGCACACCTGTCGCACCAATTGGGCGTGCCCTTGGTGCACACCGGCCACTCCTTGGGGCGCAACAAGCGCCAGCAGTTGCTGGCCAGCGGCATCAAGCGCAGCGAGATCGAGTCCACGTACAACATCTCGCGCCGCATCGAGGCCGAAGAAACCACGCTGGGTGCGGCCGAGCGCGTCATCACCAGCACCCAGCAAGAGATCGAGCAGCAGTACGGCTTGTATGACTTTTACCAGCCCGATCGCATGCGGGTGGTGCCACCGGGCACCGACCTGACCCAGTTCTTTCCGCCGGTGGGCGATGAGCAGCACAGCCCGATCGCCCTGGCTTTGCAGCGCTATTTACGCCAGCCCAGCAAGCCCATGATGCTGGCGCTGTCGCGCCCTGACCCCAAAAAGAACCTGGTGGCCCTGATTGAAGCCTATGGCGAATCGCCCGCCCTGCAAGAGGCCGCCAACCTGGTCATCGTGGCGGGCAACCGCGACGACATTCAGGAGATGGAGCCGGTCTCCAGAACCGTGCTCACCGACGTGCTGCTGGCCATCGACAAATACGACCTGTACGGCAAAGTGGCCTACCCCAAGCACCACAAACAGGAAGAAGTGGCGGTGTTGTACCGCCTGGCGGCCGCTTTGCGGGGTGTGTTTGTCAACCCCGCGCTGACCGAGCCGTTTGGCTTGACGCTGATCGAGGCGGCCGCCTGCGGCCTGCCCATTGTGGCCACCGAAGACGGCGGCCCGACCGACATCATTCGCAACTGCCAGAACGGCCACCTGATCAACCCGCTCGACAAAGCGGCCATGGCTGCCACGCTGCTGCAAACCCTGGCTGACCAACCGGCCTGGCAGCGCCTGGCCCATAACGGCATTGAAGGGGTGCGGCGTAGCTATTCGTGGGCGGCGCACGTGGAGCGCTACCTGGCGGTGATTCGACCACTCGTCGAGAAAACCGAACCCCTCACCCGTATGGTCTTGCGCCGACGCGCAGGCATGTTCCGCCACCAGGCCATCTTCACCAGCCTGGACCTGAACCTGATTGGCGACGCCGCCTCGCTGGGGCCCTTTTTGCAGACCATGCACGCGCACCGCAAAGCCATCATTTTTGGCATTGCCACCGGCCGCAGCCTGGACGACGCGCTGGCCACCCTGAAGCAGCACCATATCCCCCAACCCGACGTGCTCATCACCGGGCAGGGCACCCAAATCCATTACGCCCCCAGCCTGACCGAAGACGCGGTGTGGACGCGCCACATCGACCACCTGTGGAACCGCCAGGCGGTGCGCGACATTCTCAAAGACGTGCCGGGGCTGACCCTGCAGCCCAAGCGCAACCAGAGTCCCTTCAAACTGAGTTACTTCATGGACCCTGCGCTGACCCAGGCCAATGACATTCGGCAACTGTTGTTGCGCAACGAGCAGGCTGTGAACGTGATTTTTTCCTTTGGTCAGTTTCTGGATGTGCTGCCGCTGCGCGCCTCCAAGGGGCTTGCCGTGCGCTGGTGCGCCGAGCAGTTCGGCTTTCCGCTGGAGAAAACCCTGGTGGCCGGCGTCACCGGGGCCGATGCCGACATGCTGCGCGGCAACACCCTGGGCGTGGTGGTGGACAACCGCCATCTGGCCGAGCTGGCTGACTTGGCCAATATTGAAAAAATCTATTTCTCACGCCAGCCCCACGCCGCCGGCATTCTGGAAGCCATGACCCACTACAACTTTTTTGCCGACGACGACACCCGCGGGCCTGCGGCATGACGCGCCTGTTGCTGTGCACCGACCTGGACCGCACCCTGATTCCCAATGGCGCCCAACCCGAGTCCAGGGGCGCGCTGGCGCTGTTCAGGCAACTGGTGGCCCGTGAGGATGTGACACTGGCCTACGTCAGCGGCCGACACCAGGCGCTGGTCGAAGAGGCGATGAATGAGTTTGACCTGCCCGTTCCCGATGCCGTCATTGCCGATGTGGGGTCCACGCTGTACCAGGTCACGCCCGCGGGCTGGCGGCAAAACGAGGCCTGGTGTGGGCAGATGGCCCCCGATTGGCGGGGCCTGACACACGTCGACCTGAGCCGCTTGCTGGCAGATTTTCCAGCCCTGCGCCTGCAGCCCCCCGAAAGGCAGAACCGCCACAAGCTCAGCTACCACGTGGCGCTGACCGTCGACGCACCAAGCCTGCTGCAGGCCGTTGATGCCCGTCTGAAGGCGGCCCGGCTTCGTACCAACCTGATCTGGAGCGTTGATGAGCCCGCCCGGGTGGGCTTGCTCGATGTCTTGCCCGCCAGTGCCAACAAGCTGCACGCCATCCGGTTTCTGATGGCGCAACAAGGCTTTGATGAGGCGCACACGGTGTTTGCCGGCGACAGCGGCAACGACCTGGATGTGCTGCTCAGCGGTCTGCCCGCCGTGCTGGTGGCCAATGCCGACCCCCACGTGAAATACCGCGTGGCCGCGGCCAACCCTGCCCATTTGTACGTGGCCAAGGGCGACTATTTGGGGTTGAACGGCAATTACAGTGCCGGCATTTTGGAAGGCGTGGCCCACTACCACCCGGCGCTGGACGCCTGGTTGCGCGCGCAAGCCTGAAGCGTTTTTTTGGAGATCACCGATGTACGAGCAAGCGTCTCACGCCATGTTGAACGAGATCCTGTTGGAGCTCAAGCCCGAAATTGGCAACTACCGACTGCGCCATTTCTACACCCGTCTGGGGGCCAATTTTTATGCGATTCATACGCTGTTTCACCGGCTGTACGGTGATCGCCCTGATTTCAAGGCCCACCTGGTCAGCCTGGTGGAAACGCTGGCATTGCGCTACATGGAGCGCAGCCCGAACCTGCGCAAGTCAGACCTTGCCCGGGAGCGCGACTACAACTGGTTTTTGAGCCAGAAGTGGGTGGGCATGGCGCTGTATTGCGACCGTTTTGCCGACAACCTGAAGGGCCTGCGCACCAAACTGCCTTACCTGCAGGACCTGGGCATCAACATGCTGCACATCATGCCCATTCTGGACTGCCCGCCGGAGCACGCTGACGGTGGCTACGCCGTCAGGGATTTTTTCAAGGTCGACGCCCGCTACGGCAGCACGGACGATGTCGAGGCGCTGGCCGCCACCTTGAAAAAACGCGACATGTTGCTGGTGCTGGACGTGGTGGTGAACCACACCGCCAGCGAACACGAATGGGCGCAGAAAGCCCGCCAAGGCGAGAAGAAATACCAGGATTACTACTACGTGTTTGACGACCGCGAGGTGCCCGACACCTATGAAGAAACCATGCCCGAGGTCTTTCCGGCCACCGCGCCTGGCAACTTCACCTGGGACGAGGCCATGGGCAAGTGGGTCATGACCGTCTTCAACCACTACCAGTGGGACCTGAACTACCGCAACCCGGCGGTGCTGATCGAGATGATGGACATCATTTTGTTCTGGGCCAACAAGGGGGCCGACATCTTGCGGCTGGACGCGGTGGCCTTCCTGTGGAAAAAAATCGGCAGTACCTGCCAGAACGAACGAGAAGCGCATTTGCTGTTGCAGTTGATGAAAGACTGCTGCCAGGTCACCGCGCCGGGG
>CAZLRQ010000064.1:0-11520 GCA_964562035.1 uncultured Rhodoferax sp.
GCGCTGATGATGCTGTCTGCCACCGAGACATCTGCACTGTAAATAACATAGCGACCCGTGCTGAGCTGGTGCGCATCAGCCCAGGATTTGACAACCTCTGTTCGACGGGCGACCAGCGCCAACGAATAGCCCGCCTGGTAAAAGCGCAACGCCAAGGCCTGACCCAAGCCACTGGATGCCCCGGTGATAAAAGCCAGTTTGGGCATGGAAATACCCGACGTGCTCAGCGCCCAGGGGCGGGAACCAGCGTGCCCTTCACACGACCCGTGAGTTGCATCACACTGGCCAGGTTGTCAAAGTCCATGGTATCGGCTGTGAAGCGGTCATTACCGCGCCGAAGGTCGACTGGCTTGTCCGATTTGACGCGCTCGGTCTCCATAAAAGCATGCAAAAACTCGCCCCTGAATTCCATGCGAGGCTGCAAACGGCCAGACTTGTCCTGCATGGGCTCGCGCACGATCAATGCATCGCCAAACAACTGCACCTCCGAGGCATCGCTGTTGGTCAAGGCCCGCCGGGCGGTGGCCGTTGTCAAGCGACCGGCGGCATCAAACGACCGGATCCTCACGCCGTCAATCTCCAGGGTGTCCGTGTCCGGGTAATGACGCGCCTCCGTGCCGAAAACTTCACTTTTCAAGCGCCCGGAGCCGTCAAAGGTCTTCACTGAAAACCCGCGCATGAAATAGTCTGGCTCATGCTGCACCAAGGCCGCGGGTGCTGGCGCCAAGAGCGCTGGCGTGCTTCGAACCAGCCAATAGGTGCCCAAGGCAAACACACCCATGAGGATAACCGGCAAGTAAAGCGCCAGCCTGTCCCACGCCGAGCGCAGCAACACCATCACTGTGTGCTCTCATCCAAGAGGCGCGCGTACCGCCCACTGGCCACCAGCAACAGATCACACAGCTCCCTGACGGCACCCGAACCGCCCGGCACTTGGGTCACGTGGTGGGCGATCGCCTTGACTTCCTGGTGGGCGTTTAACGGCGCGCACGCCAAGGCACAACGACGCATGACCGCCAAATCGGGCCAGTCGTCACCCATGCCGGCAGCCTGCGTCCAGTCGAGACTCAAGGCTTTGAGCGTTTCTTCAGCGGCGGGACGCTTGTCTTCCGTGCCGTAATGAACATGTTCAATCCCCAGCGCTGCCAGTCTCAAGCGCAAAGGTTTGGAGTCTCGCCCGGTGATGACCGCCGGGGTGATGCCGGCACGCTGCAGCAGCTTGAGTCCATGGCCGTCCAGCGTATTGAAGCGCTTGATCGTCTCACCGGCTTCGGTGATGAACAGCCCGCCATCCGTGAGGACGCCGTCCACATCCAGGAATACCACCCGAATGCCCTGCGCCTTGAGTAATAACTCAGGCGGAAATAGAAGCGTGGGCGTCATTAAATAACCTTCGCGCGCATCAGATCGTTGCTGTTGAGCGCCCCGCACAAGCGACCCTCCCGGTCCACCACCAGCACGCTGGTGATGCGATGCAGCTCCATCAACTCAGCGGCGTCAACCGCCAATGCATCACTGGCCACTGTGCTGGGGTCGGGATGCATGACCTGCTGTGCGGTAGCGGCGCGTAGATCAATGCCTTTCTCAACCAGCCGGCGCAGGTCGCCATCAGTAAAGATCCCCAACACGCGGGCATCTTCATTCACGATGGCTGTAGCGCCCAATCCCTTGGCACTCATCTCGCGCATCAAGTCACTGAAGCTGGCGTGTAAACCCACCTGAGGCACATCAGCACCCGCACGCATCACATCGCTGACGTGGGTGAGCAGTTTGCGCCCCAGCGAACCACCGGGGTGCGAACGCGCAAAGTCCTCCGCCTTGAAACCACGCGCATCCAACAAGGCCACGGCCAGCGCATCGCCCAAGGCCAATTGCGCTGTGGTGCTGGCGGTTGGTGCCAGGTTCAGGGGGCAAGCCTCCTTCGCGACACCGCTGTTCAAAAAAACGTTGGCGTAGCGTGCCAGCGTGGACTCGGCGTTACCCGACATGGCAATCAAAGGGGCGCCCATGCGCTTGAGCATGGGCAAAATAGCGGTCATTTCAGCCGACTCGCCACTGTTGGAGATGGCCAGCACGACATCTGACGGCCTGATCATGCCAAGATCGCCATGACTGGCCTCAGCAGGGTGCACAAACATGGCAGGTGTGCCGGTTGACGCCAAGGTCGCTGCAATCTTGCGCCCGATGTGACCACTCTTGCCCATGCCCATTACCACAACGCGGCCGCTGACCCGCAACATCAGCTCCACGACGCTGGCAAAAGAGGTGTCAAGTGCCGATTTCAAGCCCTGAATGGCAGCGGCTTCAATATCCAGGGTTTCACGGGCCAAGCGGATAGCGCGCTCGGGCTGGAAAGGCGAGGCGGATTGGTCTGGTAGTGTCATCGAATCATTTTATCGGCGCGGACTGACTTGTTAGCATTCAAGGGTGAGTCCACTTGAACTGACCCTCCTCTATTTGCTGGCTGCCGTCCTGGGGGTGGTGATTTGTCGCTCATTGAAGCTGCCACCCATGCTGGGATATTTGGCAGTGGGAGTAGTGATTGGGCCCAACGCGCTGGCCCTGGCGAAAAATGCCGAAGGTGTACGCCACTTGGGCGAATTTGGCGTGGTCTTCCTGATGTTCGTGATCGGCCTGGAGTTCAACCTGCCCAAGCTGCGGGCCATGCGCCAATATGTTTTTGGTCTGGGATTCTTCCAGGTCTTGCTGACCATCGCACTATCAACTGCAGCCGCCTTGGGGTTGGCGACGCTGACACCTGCCTTGTGGGGCATGGGCTGGCAAACCGCCTTGGCGCTGGGCAGCGCGCTGGCCATGAGCAGCACGGCCATCGTCGTCAAGCTGATGGCCGAACGGCTGGAAATGGAGTCAGAGCACGGCAAACGCGTGATGGGTGTGTTGCTGTTTCAGGACTTGGCGGTGGTGCCACTGCTGGTGCTGATCCCGGCGCTGGGCGCTGCGGGCGAAGACCTGGCGGGCACACTGGCCTTGGCCGCGCTCAAGGCTGGGGTTCTGGTGAGCCTGCTGCTGGTGGGTGGGCCGCGGGTCATGAAGTTCTGGCTGACATTGGTAGCCAGACGCAAAAGCGAGGAGCTGTTTGTACTCAATCTGCTGCTCATCACGCTGGCACTGGCCTGGCTAACGGAGTTGGCCGGTTTGAGCCTGGCCCTTGGGGCATTCATTGCTGGCATGCTCATTTCGGAAACACAATACAAGCACCAGGTTGAGACCGATATTCGACCGTTTCACGACGTGCTGCTGGGTTTGTTTTTCATCAGCATCGGCATGATGCTGGACTGGCGACTGGTGCTGGAGCGTTGGCCACTGGTCTTGCTGCTGGTCACGATCCCCGTGGTGTTCAAAGCGATATTGGTCGCCCTGCTGGCACGCGGATTAGGGGCAACGGCAGGTGTCTCCTTGCGCACCGGCCTGTATTTGGCTCAGGCAGGTGAATTCGGCTTTGTCTTGCTCACACTGGCGCAGGCCAACAACCTGGTGCCGCCAGCCCTGTTGAACCCGATTCTGGCCAGCATGGTGCTGTCCATGCTGGCCACACCCTTCATTATTTTGTACAGCAACCGCCTGGTGATGAAACTGGTCAGTAGCGAGTGGCTGCAGCAATCGGTGCAAATGACCCAGATTGCCAGCAAGTCCATCAAGGTGAACAAGCACGTCATCATTTGTGGCTATGGCCGTTGCGGGCAAAACTTGGCCCGTATGCTGGAGCAGGAAAATATTCCTTATATGGCGCTGGACCTCGACCCCGACCGAGTACGGCAAGCTGCTGCGGCTGGCGACTCGGTGGTGTTTGGTGACGCCGCCCGGCTGCAAGCCCTGATGGCCGCTGGTTTGGCGAGGGCCAGCGCGGTAGTCATCACCTATCTGGAAACACCTGGCGTCATGAAGGTTCTGGCCCATGTTCGTGCGCATGCACCTCAAGTGCCCGTCATTGTGCGCACCCAGGACGACCATGATCTGGAAGTGCTGCAGCAGGCCGGTGCGACCGAAGTGGTGCCCGAAGCCATTGAGGGTTCGCTGATGCTGGCCAGCCATGCGCTGGCGCTGGTCGGCGTGCCCATGCGCCGCGTGATTCGCATCGTGCAAGACCAGCGCGATGCCCGCTACAACCTGTTGCGCGGCTATTTTCATGGGGCCGATGACGACTCGGTGGACGAGCTGCATCAGGAGCGCCTGCTGTCCTTAACGCTGCCGCTGGGCGCCAAGTCCATTGGCAAAGGCGTCAGTCAACTGGCCTTGCACGCCGTCGGCATCCGTCTGGTCAGCCTGCGGCGCAGCCATGGCCATGTCGTGGCACTCGATGACGACCCGGTACTGAACGACGGTGACACACTGGTACTCTCTGGTAGAGCCGAGTCGCTGGCACTGGCCACCCAGACCCTGCTCCAAGGTTGAGCGCCCCGGGGTCACCACATCCAGCGTTGCCAAGGGCACAATCGCCCTCTCCATTCAAAGCGGGTGAGCCATGCATAACTTCAATGTCCATCAGTACCTTCGGGATCACATTCGGACCGTGCCGGACTGGCCTGCGCCGGGGGTGCAATTTCGCGACATCACCCCGCTGCTGCAAGACGCCAAGGTGTTTCGGGTGCTGATTGACGCCTTCGTGCACCGCTACATGGACCCGGCGCTGAGGCCCGATGTGGTGGCGGGGCTGGACGCCCGTGGTTTTATTCTGGGTGCCGTGGTGGCGTACGAACTCAATGTCGGTTTTGTGCCGATTCGCAAGAAAGGAAAACTACCCTTCACCACGGTGGAAGAAACTTATGAGCTTGAGTACGGTAGCGCCACGGTCGAACTTCACACCGATGCCGTCAAGCCAGGCCACCGCGTGCTGCTGATCGACGACCTGATTGCCACCGGCGGGACCATGATGGCGGGACGAAAGTTGCTCGAAAAGCTGGGCGCCCAAGTCATGGAGGGCGCAGCCATCGTCGACTTGCCAGAACTTGGCGGCTCCGACAAATTGCGCGCCTCCGGCCTGCCTTTGTTCACACTGCTCGATTTTGACGGGCACTAAGCAATGCCTGCACAGCACATACTTGGCACTAATGCAGATCCCCATACTGTGTGACACTCAACGGCGACGGTC
This sequence comes from uncultured Rhodoferax sp., assembly GCA_964562035.1. Lineage (GTDB taxonomy): Bacteria > Pseudomonadota > Gammaproteobacteria > Burkholderiales > Burkholderiaceae_C > Rhodoferax. The sequence goes on from CAZLRQ010000064.1 coordinate 5,111, forward strand.
GCTCTGCCGCGGGACTGATTTGGGTGTCTTCGAACTCAGGCTGAGGGTTTAGATTGCGGCGCTCGGATATCACCACTTTCCCCGCCACCGCCGTCGCAACTGGCGGCGTTGCACCAGCAATGGCTCGCTTGAAGGCCAAAATTTCGTCTTGCTGCAATGGTTCATACCCAGGCGGCGGCGCAACCGCTAGCCGAGGCCGCACTGGCGCTGGCATACCGTCACCAGCAGGCTCTGCACGTTGGCTTGGTGGTGCTGACAGCCCTGCGGTGACTTGCTCACTCACGCGCCAATAAACCGCGGTAACCAGAATGTCATGGCGTAACTTGGCTGCTTGGGCCAGCACGGCTTCAATCTCGGCCAAACGATTGGCCTCACCCGCTGAACCATTCACCAGATCCATCATGATGAGGTACTGTCGGCCCAGCGAGTCCAGCGACAGTACCTTGAACTTGTAACTGGCCGCCAAAACACCGGCCCGGGCCATGGTGTCTCGCACCACGCCGTAGAGCAACTCCCGCCGCCACTGCCGTTCAGACTTGCGATGGGTGACGTGCCCAGCCAACAGCGCATCGGACTTGGCATGCCGCTTGTCTTCAGGCCTCAACGGTTGGGTTATCTCTGATGGCTCCAAGCCGGAATTGTCAGGCGCCAAGTCTGCCTCAGGTGCCTTTCTACGGCTGAAAAAGCTGAAGATCGACATGGTCAGGTCACCGCGATTCTGCGTTGACGGCTCTGCATGCGCTTGCAAACAATAGCGCCTAAAGCCATGGTCAAAGCCAGCGCAGCCGCTGGAAGCCGATGAGAGAGCTCAGCGAACCGCAGGGGCTCCATGCGCCACATTCGGCACTCAGTGGCGCTTTGTACCGTGGCATTGCGTGGCAAATGAGAGAAAAACCCACCTTCGCCCAACACCGAGCCTGCACCCACCACGGCCAACCTGATGCGCTGCATTTCGTCCTCAAAATGAACACTCAGGCTGCCTGTTTCAACAAAATACAGGGTTCGGTCCATCAGGCCTTGCGTGATCAGCACTCGCCCTGGCATCACGGTAAAGCACTGCATGTAGCTGGCCATAGCAACCCAGTGAGCAGCCATGACGGAACTCAGCGCATCTTCACTCTGGTTTTGAATAAATGCCGCAAGCAAGCCCTGAATATCTGGTTGACGGGAAAAGCGGTGGTCTGCATTCATGCCGGCGTACTTGAAGTTGGTTTCAGGGACTACTTAAAACCAGAACAGTACGAACTGGCCCGCGCTGCCTTGCTATTTGCCAATGCAAAAGCTGGAGAATATTACCCCCAGCAAATCGTCCGAAGTGAACTCTCCGGTGATTTCACCCAAGGCATTTTGAGCAAGACGAAGTTCCTCAGCCAAGAGATCCAGTGACTGTGCCTGAGACGCTAAATGAATTGCCGCCACCTGCAGGCCCCGATCCACCTGACGCAGCGCCTGCACATGACGCTCCCTGGCAATACAAACGCCTTCAGCCACCGACTGCCAGCCCGCCACCGCCAACAACTTGTGCCGCAAGGCATCCAGCCCGAGTCCTGTTTTTGCGGACAAAACCAAACCGGATTCAGGAACAACAATACCCGCCGCATCCGCCTTGTTCCAAATATCAATGACAGGAACACTTTCAGGCATCTTTTGCGCCATAGCCCTTGCTATCATTGCGTCATCAGCTATGTAATCAATAGCACAAGAGCGCGTTAAATCATGCAAAAACAGAACCGCATCGGCGGTACCAATTGCATCCCATGCGCGCTCAATTCCTATCTTTTCCACCTCGTCATCACTCTCCCGCAAACCTGCGGTGTCGATCACGTGCACGGGTACGCCCTCGATCTGGATGGTTTGCTGCACCTTGTCGCGGGTGGTGCCAGGAACTGGCGTGACGATGGCCAACTCGGCGCCGGCCAGCGCATTAAGCAGTGAAGATTTACCAGCATTAGGCTGGCCGGCAATAACCACCTTGATGCCCTCACGCAGCAAGGCGCCTTGCTGCGCTCGTTGCATGACCACGCGGAGGGTTTGCTGCAAATGCACTAACTGACCCGAAGCGTCGGCCTTCTGCAAAAAATCAATTTCTTCTTCAGGAAAGTCCAGCGTGGCTTCCACCAGCATTCGCAAGTGAATCAGCGCATCGCGCAAGGTGTGAATTTCTGTGGAAAACGCCCCCGACAACGAGCGACTCGCGCTGCGGGCAGCCGCCTCGGTACTGGCATCAATCAGGTCGGCAATGGCCTCCGCCTGCGCCAGATCGATCTTGTCATTCAGAAAGGCCCGCTCAGAAAACTCGCCGGGCAAAGCCACACGCAAACCCGCAAGACAGGGCACAGCGTGTGCCGTACTGAACGCTGCGCCGGCTTCCAGGCATCGGGCCAACAACAACTGCAGCACGACGGGCCCGCCATGGGCCTGAAGCTCCAGCACGTCCTCACCGGTGAATGAATGGGGCGCGGGGAAGTAGAGCGCCAAACCCTGGTCAATTGCCAACCCGTTGCCGTCCAGAAAAGGCAGGTAGGTGGCTTCGCGCGGCTTGAGGGAACGGCCGCACAGGGCCGTCACCAAGCCCCCCAACTGCCGACCACTGACCCTGACAATGCCAACAGCACCGCGGCCAGGCGCCGTGGCAATCGCCACAATCGGATCTTGATGGCGCGGCAAACTCATGGCGAGTCAGCCGGCGCCACTTGAGCAAGCCCGCGAAAGCACAACGACCATGGGCGTCCGGTCAGCTGAACTTCGGCAAGTTGAACTGCGGTGGCACACCCATGCGGGTGTTGATGATCCACTGCTGCGCAATCGACAAGATGTTGTTGGTAATCCAGTACAGCACCAAACCAGCCGGGAAGAAGAAAAACATGACACTGAAAGCCAGGGGCATGAACCACATCAGCTTGGCCTGCAGCGGATCCGGCGGCGCGGGATTCAAGGCCGTTTGCAGCACCGTTGTCAAAGTCATGACCAGCGGCAGAATAAAGAATGGGTCAGGTGACGACAGATCATGGATCCACAGTACCCAAGGCGCATTGCGCATCTCCACGCTGGACAAGAGCACCCAGTACAAGGCAATGAACACCGGAATCTGAATCATGATGGGGAAGCAGCCGCCCATGGGGTTGACTTTCTCTTCCCGGTAGATTCGCATCATTTCCTGCTGCATCTGCTGCGGGTTGTCTTTCAAGCGCTCACGCATCTCGGTTATTTTTGGATTGACCGCCTTCATCTTGGCCATGCTGGCATAGGCTTTGGCATTCAACCAATAGAAGGCTGCTTTCAACAAGAGCACCAGGGCCACAATCGACCAGCCCCAGTTGTTGATGAAACTGTGCAGTTTGTCGAGCAACCAGTACAGGGGCTTGGCCAGAATGGTCAACCATCCATAGTCTTTCACCAGTTCCAAGCCGGGCGCCAACGACTCCAGTATCTTTTCTTCCTGAGGGCCGCTAAAAAATGTAGCGTCCACGGTCTTACTGGCGCCAGGTGCAATGGTTTCAAGCGGGGTAATCATGCCGACCGAGTACAGGTTAGTGTCCACCTTGCGCATGAAGAGATCGCGCTTGATGCCATCACCCAACAGCCATGCACTGGCGAAGTAATGCTGCACCATGGCCGCATAGCCGTTTTGTGCAGTCTTTTCAATATCGACCTTGTTGTTCTCAATGTCCTTGAATTCCACTTTTTGGTACTTCTTGGCCTCGGTGTAAACCGCTGGGCCTGTGAAGGTGGAATAGAAAGATGACTCACCCGGTGGCTTGTTGCCATCGCGCACCAACTGCAGGTACAACTGTGGGGCGACCGGGGCCGCGCCCACGTTGACCACCTCATGCTTGACCTGAACCGCGTAAGCGCCACGCTTGAGAGTGAAGGTTTTCACCAGCTTGAGGCCACCCATGGCAGGGGATTCAAATTGAACGACCAAATTGTCCTGGCCTTCGCCCAAGGTTCGCTCGCCGGGTACGGGCGTCATGACCGTCTTGTGCGTCGGGAACGCCGCGGCATCCGAGCCGCCAATCAAACCCGTCTGGGCCATGTAGACCCGGTCTTTGCTGTCGTCCAAAAAGACGAAGTTACGGCTCTGGTCCGCCATGTCAAGGTGCTTCAGAAACTCGGACCGCACCAAGGATCCGCCCTCGGTATCAAACGTGAGCTTGAGCACATCGGAGGAAACCACCAAGCGCTCGCGCGCCGCAGCTGGCGCGCCAACCGCAGGCACGCTGGCAGCGGCACCAGGCACCATAGTGCCATCCACGACTGCATTGGACGCGGGCACAGCATTGGGCACACCCGAAGCCGCTGGCAAGGCGCTGGTGGCTGCCGGCGACTGGACCTGGGCAGGGAAGAAAGTGGCTTTTTTACCGTTGTAGACCTGCCACTGGTCCCACAGCAACACCATGGAAAAGCCAAAAACCACCCACAAAATTGTGCGGCGAATATCGTTCATGAAGATTTCTTTTGGTTGGAAGATGAGAACAGCTGGGTAAACAGCCGGGGAGGCGTCGCGGGCACAGCATCATGCCCGCCAACACACCAAGGATGACAACGACCAAGACGACTCAGCGTCAAGTAAGTGCCCGCCGCAGCACCATGGCGTTCCAGCGACTGCAGTGCATAGACCGAACACGTGGGTTCAAACCGGCATGACGAACCCAGCCATGGGCTTAGGAACAAGCGATAGCCCTTGACCAGTCCGATCAGCAATATCTTGATCATGCGGCAGCCGGACCCGAAACGCGAGCACGCGACCGTGACGCGAGCACAGCAAAGAGCTGTTGCAGCTCAAGACGGACAGCCGATTTAAGAACTTCGGACGTGGCGCTGATAAAACCAGCACGATCAAAAGCAGACCTCAGCCTCACCACATAAGCGGCCGTGTCCAGCACCGACTCAGCTTCCATGCTGACGTTGTAGATCTGACGCTTGATGGCGTTGCGCGTTACGGCGCGTTTAGCCCAGCGCTTGGGCACCATGGCACCCAACCAAACGTCTTGCAACACAAAAAGCGCCGGTGAAGGCGCTTCGACGGAGCTGGATGAAGGCTGATTGACCACACCGGCATCTAAAGCAACGCGATGCAGCGCAAAGTGGGCTGTACGAGCAACCGTTCCCCCACCTGATAAGACAGCCTGAAATTGGCTTCTTGTCTTCAGTCGCTGCACGTTGGAGCGGCGCTGTGGCGAAGAGTCAGCTGCGCGCTGCGCGAACCGTCAGGCTCAGACAGCCAGGCGCTTGCGGCCCTTGGCGCGGCGCGCGTTGATCACAGCACGGCCGCCACGGGTTTTCATGCGAACCAGAAAACCGTGAGTGCGGGCGCGGCGGATCTTGGAGGGTTGGTAAGTGCGTTTCATTTTGGAAATCCTAAAGGGCTCAATGTCATCATGGCAAAGTCAAAAATGACTGCCGTGACGCTTTCTTCGATCCCGACATAATCGGGGAACCGCGGATTATGGCAAATTTTCTTAATCCGGGCAACACCTCAGAAACCGCATCACCCGTCAAGTAGCGCGTGTTAGCTTGTGGATAAATTCTTGATAATTTACAATTCAAGGTTGCGAATTTTGTAACTATCCACAGAAGCTGACCACCACAATGACCGAGGGACAATACACTGACCAGCCCGATCCCGGGCAGGTCGCAGGGCAGAGTTTGTGGCAAACCTGTATTGACCAATTGGCACAAGAGCTGCCCGAGCAGCAGTTCAATACCTGGATCAAACCCCTGACAGCGCAAGCGTCCAGTGACCTCTCCAAAGTCACTATTTTTGTGGCCAACCGGTTCAAAATGGACTGGGTGAGGGCGCAATACAGCCACCGAATTTCCGCACTTCTGGAAAAATTCTCCGGTCAATCCATCGAGATTGAGTTAGCACTCGCTCCGCGGGAAGTTGCCGTCAAACCTCATGCGCCTCAAAAAGTAGTCGAAAGCAGCGCACCCGAAGCGACGGTGGATGCTGGCGAAGACCGCTTGGCCAACGGCCTGAAAAACAGACTCAACACCGCGCTGACTTTTGACACCCTGGTCGAGGGCACGGCCAACCGCATGGCAAGGGCCGCAGCCATGCATGTTTCAGGCATGCCAGGGCACCTTTACAACCCGCTGTTCATCTACGGCGGCGTCGGTTTGGGTAAAACCCACTTGATGCACGCCGTCGGTAACCGGCTGCTGGCCGACCGGCCCAACGCCAAAGTTCTCTACATCCACGCGGAGCAGTTCGTCTCGGATGTGGTTAAAGCCTACCAGCGCAAGACTTTTGACGAATTTAAGGAGCGCTACCACTCTCTTGATTTGCTGTTGATTGACGACGTTCAGTTCTTTGCCAACAAGGAACGAACGCAAGAAGAGTTCTTCAACGCCTTCGAGGCCTTGCTCGCCAAAAAATCCCACATCGTGATGACCAGCGACACCTA
>CAZLRQ010000065.1:0-11492 GCA_964562035.1 uncultured Rhodoferax sp.
AGCAGACCGGGCTGAGTGCTGGTGTTGAAGGGGTTGGTGTTGACCTCAGTTGTGGTCTGGGCCACCTCGGCCACCAACAGGGTTTGCGGGGCCAGGCGCCAGCTCAGGTTCAAACTCGCCAGCCTGAAAGCCGCCAGCGGGTTCTGGTCTTCGACCAGTGAACCGCCCACCTCAACGGTTTCATTGATGCGCCACTGGCCGTCGGCACCCATGACCCAGAAGGCATCGCCGCCCTGGTCCACCTCGTAGGTCACGCGCAGGGTGACCGGGTTCAGGTCGGCATCGAACGCACCCAAAAACTGGTTCAGGATGATGCGGCCGCTGAAGGGCTCAAAACTGTAGTCCGCCAGCCGCGCCAGCGGCCGGACGCTCAAGATGCGGCTAGGGGCATTGCGGTCGCGCACCAGCACTTCCACCTTTTCGCTGTCGACCAAAGCGGCGTTGTTGCGTAAGCCGTACGGGCCGCTGCCCTGGCTGGCAAACTCTTCCACCACCTGGCGCAGCGTGTCCCTGAACGCAAACACATTGCCCATGGCACCGTCTTTTTCACCATGCCAGCGCACGCCGGTGGCACTGCGGTTGTAGGCCCCCAGGCTGCGCTGCTGCACCGAGGCCACGGCACCCGTGCCACCGCGTTGGCTGAAGCCGTCGCCGGTTGAAAAATCGCCATACAACAGGTAACTCTTGCCCTTGTCCAGGCGCACGTAGAGCGGACTGTTGGACTTGGTGTCGTCGCCCTTTAAAGAGGCATCACCATAGACCGGGTAAAACTCGTCGGGCTGAATCTCTGACAACAAACGGGAGCGCACTTCTTTGTCCGAGTCGTAAGACGCCGTCAGCAGGTACTCCCCCTTGACCACGCCTTTGAGGAAGAACGCGGCACGCGCGCCCATACTGCCCTTGCCATCGTTAAACACATGGCTGAAGTGCTCAATTTCACGCTCAAACGTATTGTTGTTGCGCACCGGCTCCACCAGGCCACCCCGGCCACTGAGGTTGATGACGCCTTCCACCAAACCTGCCGCCACCATGTCGCGCATGTCGGGCACAAAGCTCACCAGGCCCGAGGCCTCTTGCGCCCCCACCGTGACGCGCAGTTGCACATCTTGCGGTGTCATGGGCGCCAGCAAATTGAAGCGGGCCACGCCCTGGCGCACCTCCAGTTGCACGCCGGGCGTGGTGCGGTCGGCGTCGCGGCCGCGCGGGCCGGCCTCGTCAGTGGCGGCCCCGGTGAGCAAGATGCGCCCGCCCGTGGTCTCAAGGGTGGCGTACACCTTACCGGCCAGCGGTTTGCCGTCAGCGCCCATGACCCGCAGCGTCACCGCCACCGGAGTCTGGCCGTCGGCGGGGACGCCGTTGCGCGCCACCTCCACCACCAAATGCGCCGCACTGGTGTTGACGCTGTAGTCCACGGCATTGACCGTGGCCTTGAGTACGGCCGATTGCTGAGCCGGCAAGGCCGCTGAAGGATTGGCCAAGGGGTACAAAGGCTGCGCGCCGGGTGCCCAGGGGCTGGCCTGGGTTTGGGCTTGGGTTGATGCTGCGGATGGGGCTTGCGCCCAGGCCGCGTGAGGCAGGGCCGTCAGCAGGGCCAGTGCCAGGGTGGAATAGCGGGCGGTCAGCCCGTTCATGTGTCGCATGGTGTGGCGTGGGTTAGCGTGCATCGCTGGCTCCTTGGCGTGGCTGCACCAGCGGTTGATTGGCACTGTCGGTTCCTTGTTGCGGAGTTTTCAGGGGCTTGCTCTGAAAGCGCAACGCCGGGGCTTGCGATTTTTCAGTCTCTACCGAGCGCACCTCGCCCTGGCTGCGCCGGGCCTTGACTTGCTCCAGCAACGGGTTGGTGCAACTGCCCTCGGCAAAATCACCTCGGTGCAATTCGCCATTTTTCAGGTCAATGAACAGGCTGCTGGCATCACCCAGATTGCGGTTGCTGGTGGTGGTCAACACCGAGCCGCGTGGCAAGGTGCTGGGGTCGGCAGTCAGCACGTGGCTGCGCGGCGTGATGCCGCACCGGCTGTACTTGCCCTCGCTGTCGGTCACCATGAACATGCCGTTTTCAAGGTACAGGCGAACCCCCGGAATACCCAGCTCCTCGGGGTCCTGAATGTGGTTGTTGTTGCAATCCACAAACACTTTGCCCAGCAAGCAGGCGTTGTCGGTGAAGACGCCGCCGGTGACTTCTACTTTGTGTTGGCCCTCGTTGGACTCAATGCCGCGCGGCAAGGCCTGCAGACTGACTGGGTCCAGACAACCGGCGGCATACCCGCAACCGTAGGCCCGGGCCGTATTGATGCCAGTGCCCTGCTGGCTGCCCACACCAATGCGAACCCGGTACGTCAACGTACTGGTTTGATCAGCTGGCAAGTTGCCCAGGTTGAACCCGAGCACCGGCCCCAAGCCACCCAGGGGATCGGCCAACGGTGTGCGTGTGCCGCTCACCGTGACGGCTGCAGTGCCACGAATGAAGGTGAACCCGGCGGGTAATCTGTCCTTGACGGTCACCTGGGGCAGCGTAGCGCCAGACCCGTTGCGCACCGCAATGGTGTAGAGCACGGTGTCACCCACCTCAGCCAGCCGCTTGTTGCCGGTTTTGGTCAAAACCAGCTTGGTCGGCGCGACCGGGTCCAGGGGTATGTGATTGTTCAAAATAGCCGCAGACACCCCATTGGTGATGCCAAAAGAAAAGTAGTACTGCGTGCTTGACGCACCGCCCGCCACCATGCCAACGCAAGGTACTGAACCGGCGGGCGCATGCTGCGCCACTGTCAAAGCCGGCGCGTCGTTGCTTTGCTGCACCAGGCCAGGATCTGGCGAGGATCCCACTGCAAGGGCACCCCCGGGGCAAGCCGGCAGAGTTAAGGAAGCACCCGGGTAGTAACCCGCTGGAGCAGCCACAGAGAGGCTGTATGTGCCCGAGGGGAAGGCGTTTTGCAACCAAAAGCTGTAACGGCCATCAAGCCCGGTCGTTTGGTTTTGTGCAAGCGCTCCACCCACCAGATGCGTGACAGGATCAAAACCCGGTGGGCCAGAAATTGTCACCACCGCGCCCGCTACAGGCTGTCGCGTCAACACGTCATACACCACACCAGCCGGGTCAAGCGGAAGGTTTTGCTCAGTAATCTCATCATTCGGATTCAAAGTGATGCCGCTGATGGTGCCTGGTGCCGTGGTACCTGCACTGCCCCCTGAGGTGGTGACATTGGGCAGATTGTTGCCGTTGTTGCTAAAGCGAATCGAGAAACCCGTGCCCGTGGGCAAGCCTGTGGCCGAGTAGGCGGGGCAACGCAAATTGTCAAACTGGTAGAAGCCGCCAGCATCTGAGGTCACCGTGCAAATGGCGCTGCCGTTTTGCGACAGCGTGACTGTCCAGCTTGCCTGGCCTTCAAGGGTGCCATCAACAGGACGAACGCGCGATTGTTTGCGGTCCATGTAGATGTAGCCACTGACGATGGGCGGCCTCAGACCAAGAACTGCTCGGGGCACTTCACCAAACAAATAGCCACTGACATTGCCCGCCGAAGAAGCCAGCACAGTGGGCGTGATGACAATGGTTTTGATGGTGTTTTGGTACGCCTGACTGCCCTGGGTGGTGTTGTCGACCACGCCACCTGCAACGCCAGCGGTCTCCTTGCCGTCACCGTAAAGGCTGCCATCCACGTCGGTTTGCGTTTCTACCAGTTCGTAGGTACCGGGCGGCACGCCAGTAAAACTGTAAGCACCGGTTGAATCGGTTGTTGCAACACAGGAAATACCCAAGGTGCAAACGTCTTGCGCCGCATCAGTTTGGCCAGACAAGGTGACACGCACGCCCGCTATACCCACCTCACCAGTGTCCTTGCTACCACTGTTGTTGGTGTCTGCGTAGACAAAGCCGTTGAGCCGGCCACCACGCTCACCGAACAGATAGTTGGTGCCGGTGCCGCCTCCAGGCAACACAACGCCTGTGATGCGGTTGTAAGCGGCCGTGTTGTCAAACACGGCGTTGTCAACCGTACCGACCGTCACCGAAGCGACGGTGCCTGCGGTTTCTTTGCCGTCAAGGTAACCCGCCGGCTGGGTTTCGGTCAGGGTGTAGCCATTGGTGTCTGAGGCCGGCAACATGATGAATGCAAAAGAGCCATTGGCATCAGAGGTTGCAGTTCGTGTCACGGAACCACCTGAACTGTCGTTACCGCTCAAGGTGACCAGCACGCCTGAAATGCCCGGTTCACCAACATCTTTGGTGCCGCTGTTGTCCGCATCAATGTAAACATAGCCGGACAAGCTTGAGCCCAGCTCTCCGAATAAATAGTCTTGTCCTTGCTTGCCGGCGGCCAGATTGATGGCAGTAATGCGGTTGTTGGGCGCAGTGGCATCAAAGCCGCTGTTGCTCGCCGCCCCGGCGCTGGCACTGTCTACCGTACCAGCGGTTTCTCGGCCATCTTGGTAGACAAGGGGGTGGGTTTCTGTCAGCGTGTAACCAGCCCCACCGGCTGCCGGCAGATTGTCAAAAACAAAGTTGCCGCTGGCGTCGGTGGTAATTTCAAAATTGCCCGATGTACAAATACCAGCAGGCATGAAACTACACACGGGTGCAGCGCCCAGTGAGCCCACTGCAGGCGTGCTGCCACTGAGTGTGACTTTGACACCTGCGATACCTGGCTCACCAGCGACCGCTTTGGTGCCACTGTTATCGGCATCAAAGTAAACCGTGCCGGCCAGCTTGGCACCCCACTCGCCAAAGTCATAGCCCATGCCCGCACTGCCCGTGGCCAGCACCACAGCAGAAAACTGGTCAGCGCCAACGGTACCCCCCAGGCTGCCCTGCGTTTCAGCCCCGTCGCCGTACAAAGAGAGAATGGCCGAGGGCACACCACCACCATCGGTTTCACGAATGGTGTAACCCGAGCCGTTGGAGGCCGGTAAAGCACTGAACAGGTATGAACCATCGACCGCCGTGGTTTGCGTGCAGGTCACCAGCGAGCACACATCTTGCCCATTGAAAGCGGTGCCCGACAGCGAAACACTCACCCCCGCCAAACCGGGCTCCCCCGTGTCTTTGCTGCCATTGCGGTTGGTGTCAAGGTAAACAAAACCGCTGAGTAGCGTGCCTTTGTGGCCAAAGTTGTAGTCGGTCAGCGCCTGGTTGGCAACAAGCACGATGTTACTGACCTCTGAGGGGGTGACATTGGCCCCTGTGGCCGTGCCGCTGGTCGGTGTGCCAATCTGCGCGCCTGTGTTTTGCAAGCCAGTAGGCTGCGTCTCGGACACCTTGTAGATACCAGGCCGCAAATTGGCAAACAAATACTGCCCGCCATTGACCGCAGTGTTGGTCGTGAACGTGATGGGGGTGATCGCGCCCAAATCGTTGCTGCCACTCAGCGTGACGACCACATTGGAGAGCACGGCCTCAAGGCTGTCTTTGGTGGCGTTTTCATTGGGGTCAATGTAGGCATAGCCCGCAACGGAAGAAGGCTGCAACTCACCAAAATTGCGATTTGGAAAGGTTGCACCGGGTGTCAGACCGCTCAGCACCGTGTGTGCGTCAGTACCGGCCGCACGACCGGCGCTGCCCACATCAACTGCGGTGCCGTTGAAGTCCAGGCCATCCAGGGTGGAAGGTGGCTCGGTGATTTCAGTCACGGTGTAGCCGGCGGCATCATTGGTAGGTGGGGCCAGAAACGAATAGGTGCTGCCGCCCGTACCGCCTCCGCCCGTGGTGATATTGGCCAGCGACACTGCAGCACCGGTGTAAGAGGTCCCCCCCAAACGCAGCACAGCACCTGGCAGACCAGTTTCAGCCGTGTCCTTGATGCCGTCGTTGTCGGCATCAAAGAACACCACGCCTGATATGACAACTGGTTTGTATTCTTCAAAGTTGTAGTTGATACCAACTTCGTTGTTGGCCAGCGCAATGTTGGTGATGCTATTTTTGGCACCTGTGACCACAAAACCACTGGAGGCTGTACCGGCTGGCCCTGCAGCAATGGACCGTGTACCAAGGTAAACCCTTCCGTCAAAGTGCGAAGCGGGTTGCGTTTCTTCAATCAAGTACCGGCCCGGTGGCAAATCGTCAAACACATACGACCCCGCCACTGCAGAAAGAGTATTGGTGACCGTGCTGCGCACGATGCCGCAGGCCAGATTGGTGGACACCCCTGGCGTTGTGCAGGAAGCACCACTGTCATCCAGACCCGTCAAGGTGATGGTGACACCGTCGATACCCGCTTCACTGCCGGTAGGTGCAGTCGTGATGGACGTCCCTTCAAATACCCGGCCGGAAATTTGGGCTTTCACCGGGACCAAAATATCGCCGGTAGCTGTGTTGTTGCTGCTGACCCGGTCTTTGGACAAAGGCCGCGTGAGGTCAAGCGGGTCAAGCGCTGGCGCAATGCTGGCGGTGTTAGGAATGTTGGTGTTGTAAGGCTGGGCGGCGGCTACAAACACGCTGGGGTCAGCCTTGACCGGTATGCGGATGACCCACGCCTTGGTTGTATCTTCAGAACCGTCTGCGTTGCCATCAACGGGCAGCGGGCCGATGCTGCAGGTCACCGTTTCCACACCACTGGCACCCGCTGCGATGCTGCTGGTGCAGGTGTTTCCATTGGTCGTGCCAACGGCTGAACCCGGCGTGACCGTGATGGCTGTGGCTGTTCTGCGAAAGCCCGCTGGCAAAACGTCCGTCACCGTGGCGAGGAACGAGTCCACCGGGCCTTTGTTGCGCACCTTGACCAGGTAGTCAAACTCCTGATTGAGCTGAATGGTGTTGATTTCGGTGCTGGTTGCGGAACTGACTGGCTTTTTATAGAAGGCATGCAAGTCCGTCAGCGGCAAGATGGTGGTGCGCTCGCTGATCCGGTTGTCCGCGGGCGTGGCATCGTAGTTCTCGATGGACGCAAACCCGCACAGTGAGCCAGCCACATCCGGGGTCTGGCTGGCGGCGGTAGGTCCACCTTCATCAGAGCAAATTTTGGCCACATTGCTAAAGCTGGTGGCGCGCGCCGGGCTGCCTGAAATTTTGCCCAGGTTGAACACCATATCGATCACCACCACCTTGTTCGGTGGCAAGTCTGCAAAAGCACAGTTCACGTAATCTGTAGTCCCACTGGTGTTGGTGGGCGTGCAGGTGACTCCACCCGCCGGGACGTGTGTGCTGGCGGCATTGACCGTGTTGCTGGCATACGTCATGGTGAAACCGCTGGGTGGCGCAGGCACATCAATCAACTTCACATTACGCGCGGTGGAGCTTGAGCTGCTGGAGCTGATGGCGGAGATTCTGTAACTGATTTGCGCCGGTGGCGTGGTGCTGTCGTCCCATTCCACAGGGTCAACCAAATCGGTTTTGGTCACAGACAAATCCAGGCTGGGCGGCAAGATGGTGACGTTGACGCTGTCCTTGTTGTTGGTCAACTGGCTGGCTGGCTCGGAGGAGCTGGTTTTCACCAAAACGTTGTTGGTGTAGGTGGCGTCAAACGCATCGGGGTACGGAAACTTGGGCACCGCGTTGTAGGTGATGCTGATGGTCCTTCGCGCGCCAGGCGTGGTGATGGCGACGTTGCCGAGGTTGCAATAAATGCCGGCGGCATCGTCAAAGGCTGCGTCACCTGTTTCTGAAGCACCAATCTGGCGCGTCGTGCACGTACCCGTGCTGGGGCTGATAACGGGTGTTCCCACCACGTCAAACCGGGTAGCGTCATAGTTGTCAAACACCTCCAAATTGTTGGCGCCATCTGGCCCATTGACATCGACGGTCAAGGTGAACGCCACCGTAGCACCCGCACGCGCTGAGGTTGGGTTAGCGCTTTTGCTCACGGCTATTTCAGTCTGCGGGTCAACGCTGACCACGTCGTTGGCACTTAAGGTACCGGTTAAAAAGGCATCTGGCGAACTCAAGGTGGCGGTGTTGCTGACATTGGTACCGCTGTCGACAGGCCGAGCGACCGTAATCACCACCGTGCGGGTTTGTGAGGCAGCGACGTCTTTGAGCGTGCAGGTCACGATTGCGTTGGCGCCGGAGGTAGCCGCGGACACGCTGCAGGCTTCCCCCGCCAGCGCGCTGGTGACGGCGGCGGTCACACCCGTGGAGCCAACCGGCGACGGGAAGGCCCGTGACAAGGGAATGGTGTCAGTAACGACCAGTGTAGGCACGGTGTCGCCGCCGGTGGTCGTCATCACCAGGGTGTAGGTGTAGCTGTTTTCTGTGTTTTGCAGGATTTTGTCGCCGCCAGCGTTGGTCGTTTTGGTGATGTTCATCACCGCATTACGGGTGGAGGCGACCAGTGAGTCGCTGGCGCAATCATTGCTGTTGGCGCTGTCCAGTGTGTAGGCACTATCAGCCGTGGCGCCGGTGCAGGCAGTGTTGGACAAATTGACGTTGTTTTGAATCAGCGTGCTCAAGTCAGCCTGGGTGGTGATGCTCAGAGCCGGCAGGGCCGCACCCGGGGCATAGCCGCCGGAAGGTGCGTCGAGGACACAGGTCACAACGTTATTGCTTGGCTCCGTTGGTGTGCCTGGTACGGGAATGCTGCACGCCCACTGATTAGGGTTGGTGCCGCCTGTGGTGAATGACACAAACTGCTCCCTTGGGAAGTTGCTTAGCGTGTCTTCAACGGTGATGGCTCCGGTGGCAAAGGCCGTGGACGCTGACAGATTGCTCACGGTGATGCTGCTGATCATCTGCTCGCCATTGGCCAATGGCCCGCTGCCACTGGCGCGAGATTTGGATTTGGCGAGGCTCAAATCTGCCACCGGGTTGGTCCAGCTGTAAGTCAGGGAGGCGGCGTTGTTGCCAGTATTCACTTCTGTGACAGCGCTTGCACCTGAGCTGGTCAGCGACACATTGGCCACGTTCGGGCCGGTTGGGGTGCCGCTGGCCGGTGCGGTAACAGGAATGTCGTAGGTCACCGAGGCACCACTGCTCAAAGACCCGGCGTTCACACAAGTCACGGTTTGCCCGCTGGCACTGCAACCAGCGGGCAATGTGCCCAGCGTCCAGCCGATATCTATGGCGTCACTGACTTGGGCACCGCCAGCGGGCAAAGTCCAAGGTCCGCCATTGCTGATGCCAATGCGAAACACGGCAGCATTGCCAAAGGCTACGCTGCTCACAGACGCACCGGCGTAGCGCAACTGTTTGGTGGCGGTCAAATCCAGCCCCGGCGCCGGAATAATGCTGAAAGCGGTTCCAAGAGGGCCGTTGTTGCTGCTGACAGGGTCGGTGTTGGGTGGGCTGGCAATGCTGGTGTTAAAGCCAACCGCGCCAGTGGTGCTGGCGCGCAAAGTGCCGGTGATGCTGATGGACGGAAACGCGGCTCCTGAAGCCACCGCTGCGCCGTTGTAGGTGCAGGTGACCGTGTTGCTGGCGTTGCTGCACGACCAAGGTGAGCCTGATGGGACACTCACTGCGTTGAGGTTGCTGGTGCTCGGCAGGGTCACCACCACTCGCGCCTGTGTGGCTGCATCAGGCCCGTTGTTTTGAGTCGCCACGCTGACAGTGAGTGACTTGCCAGAAATCACGGTACCGCCGTCGGGCACATTGACACTGTCAACGGATACAGCAATCGGGGTGCTGGCCAGCGCCAGGTCGGCACCCGAGTTGACGGTAATCAGCTTCTCCAGGTAGTTGTCAGCACTACTCCCCCCTTCGGCGGCATCAGAGTAAAAATCGGCGGCCATATTGGCCACCTGGGGAGGCGTGGTGGCGCTGGCAACGCCAGAGAAATTTAAGGTGATGTCACCCGCGCTACCGGCTGTAACTGCCGTGTAGTCGCAGCGCAGCATGCGCAGAGTGGTGTAGTCGAATGCCGGCGTGGTGTATGCAGGGCTTGTAGGGGCTGGGTTGTTGTTGCCCGAAAAAGTATGGGGAGCGCTCTCGATAGCGCAACCCGCAGGTGCTGTGCTGAACGTAAAGTTATCAGGTAAGAACACCCGCAAGCGGGCATTGGCTGCATCGTCTTCACCAATGTTTTTGGCAACGACTGTGAACGTCTGCGTCGACCCGTTGAGTACCGGCGTGTTGTAAGTGAAACTTGATATTTGCAGATTAACCTGGGCCAGAGTTGCGGTTGAGCTCAAGCCGCCCACCAAACCAAACAACATGAATCCAAGTCTTCGCATCACGCGCTGGTCCAACAAGCCAGCCGCCACTTTCACCCGATTCCAAATACTCATCGTGCAATCTCTTTAGATGTCGCGTGCAAATCACGCCTTAAATTTCGCCCTCGATTAAACGGGAAAACATCCGGCAGAGAACCTGGGTCTTGAAAATTTCAAGGTCTGGTGGCTGGTCCAGTCGTGATGAAAACAACATGTGGCGCCAATTGATCCCAACCGCAGCGACTGGCCGGGCGTGAGGCCCTACAACCCACACCCCCGCAGCATCAGCGACACCACATGCTCGGTGGCCTGGGCGTGGTCTTGGGCGGTGAGTTCAGGGCGGCCCAGAACGGCGCACACCTGTTCGTCAAAGTCAGCATAGGTTTGGGTCGCGGCCCAGAGGGTGAAGAACAGGTGCACCGGGTTGACCGGGGCCATGCGGCCCGCCTCAATCCAGCCCTGCAGCACAGTGGCCTTGGTGGTGACCATGTCGCGAAGTTCTGTGGCCAGCAGGGTTTTGACCACCGGGGCGCCATGCAGCAGTTCGTTGGCAAACACCTTGGAGGCATGCGGGCGCTGCGCTGAAAGAGCCATCTTGGCGCGGATGTAAGTCTCGATGGCGGTTTTGGGGTCGGCGTCCGGCGTGATGGCTTGGGCTGGCTGCAGCCAGTCGGTCAGGGTGCGCGCCAGCACGGCGCGGTACAGCGCCTGTTTGGAGCCAAAGTAGTAGTGCAGATTGGCTTTGGGCAAGCCAGAGGCCTCGGCAATGGCCGCCATGGTGGCGCCGCCAAAGCCGGCACCGGCAAACACGCGCTCCGCAGCGGCCAGGATCAGGGCCTCGTTGGCCTGGCGAATCTGGCCTTTGGCCAGGTCATCGGCGGGGTCGGAGGACCGGGTGTTGATGAGGGGGGTCATGGTCCGGTCAGGGTTGCGATTGCGAAAATTCAGAGGGAGAGGCTGTCATGACGGGCCATGAGCCGCCATGACAGCCTTCGGGATACCAAGTCTTACTTGGTGGCCGCCTCCCACACCACATGCGTGTAAGCCGCCTTGCCCGGGTCTTTCTTGATGACGGGTGAGCTGCCGGCGGCCAGCAGCACTTTCACGGTGCGCTCATAGGCGGCGGGCTCCAGGTAGCCCATTTTGGGCGTGCTGGCGGTGGTGATGAGCTTGGCCACGTTTTCCATCTGGCGCTTTTGCACCTTCTCGGTGGCGCTGCCCGACATGTCGGCAGCCACCACAATTTTGGCGGCACCGGCGGGGTCTTTCACGGCGTCGTTCCAGCCCTTGAACGTGGCTTTGAGGAACTTGCCCATGCGCGCCACAAAGGCGGGGTCTTTGAGTTTGGACTCCAGCACATACAGGCCGTCTTCCAGCGAGGCCACGCCTTCTTTTTCATAGAAGAAGGTGACCAGGTC
>CAZLRQ010000066.1:0-11430 GCA_964562035.1 uncultured Rhodoferax sp.
CATGAAACCGTCAACTCTGTTCACCGACCGCAAGCTGGTTTTTTTGTGGGCCACCCTGTGCTGCCTGTTGTGGGGCAGTGCCTACCCGGCCATTAAAAACGGCTATCTGTTGTTCAACATCGGGGCCGATGACATCCCCACCAAACTGGTGTTTGCGGGCTACCGCTTTGTCGCCGCCGGGCTGGTGCTGCTGGCCATTGCCGTGCTGCGCGGCAAGCCGCTGGGCTTGCCAGAGCGCCGCATGCTGGGGCAGGTGACGCTGCTGGGGCTGATGCAGACCACCTTGCAGTATGTTTTTTTCTACATCGGGCTAAGTCACGCCACGGGTGTGAAAAGTTCGATCATGAACGCTACCGGCACGTTTTTCAGCGTGCTGCTGGCCCACTACATTTACAAGAATGACCGGCTCAGCTACCGCAAGGCGCTGGGCTGCCTGGTGGGCTTTGCGGGGGTGATGGTGGTGAATTTCTCGGAGGGTCTGCTGAGCTTTGAATTCACGCTGCTGGGCGAGGGCTTCGTGGTGATTGCAGCCTTTGTGTTGTCGGCTGCCAGCATTTACGGCAAAAAAATATCGCAGGGGCTTGATGCCATGGTGCTCACCGGCTACCAACTGGCCATTGGCGGCGTGGCCTTGTTGCTGTTGGGCTGGGCCACGGGTGGCGAGTTGTCGGGTTTCACGGTTCAGTCCAGCGCGCTGCTGCTGTACTTGGTGGTGCTGTCGTCGGCGGCATTTTCCTTGTGGACCGTGTTGCTCAAGCACAACCGCGTCAGCATGGTCACCGTGTTCAACTTCATGATTCCCGTGTTTGGCACGCTGCTCTCCGCGCTGTTTCTGGATGAGCGTTTTCTGGAGTGGAAGAACGGCGTGGCGCTGCTATTGGTGTGTGGCGGCATCTGGCTGGTGACGCAAGACGACAAGCCTCAAGGTAGACTGCAATGATGCAAAACATTCTCAAGGGACTGGCCCATCTGAGCGGTTTACGGGACCGCCAGGAAATGGACTTTGCGCTGGTCAAACTGCTGGGGCAAAACAAGTTCTGGCCGGTTCAGTCCATCCAGCTGGTTCGGGCGGTAGGCCCTCAGGAAGACCAGCGCTGGCTGACCCGTGCCAAGCTGGTGACGCCCCAGGCCCAGCCACAACGCGACCAGGTCTGGGTTGACTGGAGCACCCTGCCCCGCCTGACCGACTACCCGCTGCGGGTGGCCGCCATCATGACCGAGGATGTGGCGCGAAGCGGCAGCGGGCCGTTTACCACCGTGTTTCCGATTGACCCCCAGCAATCCGTCTGCAGCCTGCTGGAAATTGAGTCCGACCAGCCCCTGCCGGCTCACGCGCAGGCACAAATTGACAGCGTGCTGTGGATCTACCAGAACCTGCAAGGTCTGCTGGACTATGGCGAAAAAGACGCCCTGACCGAGCTGCTCAACCGCAAAACATTTGATGGCGCCTTCCTCAGCGCCACGGGTGAGCAAACCCACCAGGCCAACCTCACCCACCCTGAGAGACGCAACACGCAGGCGGGGGCATCGTATTGGCTGGCAGTGATCGACATTGACCATTTCAAACGCGTGAACGACAACTTTGGCCACCTCATTGGGGACGAGGTGCTGCTGCTGATGGCGCGGCAGATGCGGCTGAACTTCCGGTTTCACGACCAGTTGTACCGCTTTGGTGGCGAAGAGTTTGTGGTGCTGATGCGCTGCACCGACCATGCCGACGCAGCCACGGCGCTGGAGCGGTTTCGCGCCAAGGTGGAAGCGCATGTGTTTCCGCAGGTCAACACCATCACGGTCAGCGTCGGCTTTGCCGCCTTGCGCCCGGACGACACGCCGGGCGGCGCGTTTGACCGGGCCGACAAGGCCGTTTACTACGCCAAGGCCCATGGCCGCAACCAGGTGTGCAGTTATTCGGACTTGGTGGCGCAGGGCTTGCTGCTGGAGGCGGCCAGCACCGAACAGGAAGCCGACTTCTTTTAGTCCACCCGCGGGGTACGGCCCAGTCGCTGGCGTACAAACACCTCAAACGCATCGGCCAGCAAGGGCTTGCTGTGCCAGTAGCCCTGGACTTCATCGCACCCGTGCGCCCGCAAAAACGCCAGTTGCCCCTCGGTTTCCACGCCCTCGGCGATGGTCTGGAAACCCAAACTGCGCGCCAGACCAATGATGGCCACCACAATGGCGCGGTCGTCGGGATCGTCCGAGAGGTCCCGCACAAACGACTGGTCGATCTTGAGCTTGTAAATCGAGAAGCGCTTAAGGTAACTAAGTGACGAGTAGCCCGTGCCAAAGTCGTCAATGGACAGTCGCACGCCGCGCTGGTGCAGGTTTTTCATGACCTCAATGGCACCCAGCGGGTTTTCCATGGCCACGCCCTCAGTCAGCTCCAGCTCCAGGTAGTGCGGTGCCAAACCAGCATCAGCCAGTACCTGGGTCACCAACTCGGGCAGGTTCTGGTGGCGAAATTGCACCGCCGACAGATTGACCGCGACTTGCTGCAGTGGTAGCCCCATCTGCAACCAGGCGCGCATTTGCTGTGCAGCGGTGCGCAGCACCCACTCACCAATCGGCAAAATCAGGCCACTCTCTTCCGCCACAGGAATGAACTCGGCGGGCGACACCGTGCCCAGCACCGGATGCTCCCAGCGCAGCAGCGCCTCCATGCCCACCAACTGATCGTCGTGCAGCGAGACCTGGGGCTGGTAGACCAGGTGCAACTGCTGCAACTCCAGCGCGCGGCGCAGACCGTTTTCCAGCTGCAGCGCGCGGCTGGACTCGACCTGCATCTCGGGCGTGAAAAACCGGTAGGTATTGCGGCCTGCCTGCTTGGCGCGGTACATGGCGGTGTCGGCCCGCATCGACAAGACCTCGTAGGTGTTGCCGTCGGCGGGGTACAGGGCGATACCGATGGAGAACGTGATCGCCAGCTCCTGCGGCTCAATCTGAAAACTGTGGCTGGCGCTCTCCAGCAGCTTCTGGGCCACATGCGCAGCGCCCACGGCATCGGTGTTGGGGCACAGCACCACAAACTCGTCACCCCCCAGACGGCACACGGTGTCTTGCTCGCGCAGGGCGGCGGTCAGCCGCTGCGCCACCTGCATGAGCAAGTTGTCGCCCATGTGGTGACCCAGCGAGTCGTTGACATTTTTAAAGCGGTCCAGGTCCAGAAACATCAGCGCCAGCGGCTCATGCTCGCGCTGCGCGTGGGACAGTGCGGTCCCGATACGGTCTTGCAGGAGGCGCCGGTTGGGCAGGCCGGTGAGTGGGTCAAAGTCGGCCAGCAGGCGAATGTGCTCTTCGTCCTTCTTGCGCTGGCTGATGTCGGTGGCAATGGCCACGTAGTGGGTCACCGCACCACTGCTGTCACGCAACTGGCTGATGGAAAGCCACTCCGGGTAGACCGAACCGTCCTTGCGACGGTTCCACAACTCGCCCTGCCACAGCCCGCTGGCATGCAGGGTGTTCCACATTGCCCGGTAAAAATCAGCCCCCTGCCGGCCAGAGGACAACATGCTCGGGTTGCGCCCCAGCGCCTCGGCCTCGGTGTAACCGGTGATCTGGCTGAAGGCCTTGTTCACCCGCACAATCCGGCTCTCGCTGTCGGTGATCACAATCGACTCGCCGCCTTGCTCAAACACCCGGCCCACCAATTGCAACTGCTGCTCGGCCCGCTTGCGCTCAATGGCCAAAGCCGTCAGGTGCGCTGCCATGGTGATGAGTTCCAGCTCAAAGGGTTGCGGCAGAGCCGGCATGCGCTGGTAGATGGCAAAGGTACCCAGCACCCGGCTTTGCCCGGAGCGAATGGGTTCGGACCAACACGCCGCCAGGTTGGCCTGCTGCGCCAGGGTCTTGTAATTCACCCAGTAAGGGTGGCTGGCAATGTCACCCACCACCACGCGCTGCCCCGTGTAAGCCGCGGTACCGCAGCTCCCTGCCAGTGGGCCAATGGGGGCGCCAGCAATGGCTGCGTTGTAGAAGTCGGGCAGGCTGGGCGCGGCCCCCATGGCCAGGTGCACACCGTCATCGTCGAGCAGCAAGATGGAGCACAGGGCACCAGGCAAGGTTTCTTCAATTTTGGAGACAAAGGCCCGCAGCACCTGGTCCAGCGACAACTCACTGGCCAGGCGCTCCAGCAAGAAGCTGCGCAGCGCATCCATGCGCTGCGCGTGCAGGCGCAGGGTCAGTTCGCGGTCGCGCTGGGCATCCCGGTCAAAGTTTTTGAGCGCGTACTCAATGTCCGCGGTCATTTCAAGCAGCAGGGCCTGGACCTGCTCATCAAAGGCATCAGGTTCGCCAGCGTGCACGGTCAGGGCGCCGACCACCCGACCATCGCGGTGCAGCGGCAGCGCTGCCATGGCCGCCCAGCCAAACCGGGCGCCCAATGCATGCCAGGGTGCGGTCGCCGGGTTGAGCAGGAAGTCGTGACACCAAAATGGCTGGTCGCGCCGCATGGCCGCGCTCACCGGGCCCTGGCCCTGCGGGTCGTCAGCATCCAAGGCAATGAAGATATCGTCAAGGCATTGCACCCCCGTGCCGGACGACACCATGGGGTGGATGCGGCGGCTGTCGGGCTTGAGCAGGCCAATCCAGGCCATTTTCATGTTGCCATGCTCCACAGCGATGCGGCACACCTGGGCAAACAAGGCATGCACGTCGGTGCTGCGCACGATGGCCTGGTTGCAATCGATGACAGCGGCGTAAAGCTGGGTCAGCCGGCGCAACTGGTGGTCGGCCCCCTGGCGCGCGGCTTCGGTGTCCTTGAGCTGGCGTTGTGTCTGACCCAGCCAGTCCAAAACGCTGTTGTTAACCAGGCCGGGTTGCAACACCGAGTCGGAAAAATCGCCCTGTCCCAGGCGAACAATGCGCTTGTGCACATCTTCCACCGAGCCGCCCAGGGTCGCACGCAAGGCCTCGTAGGCGCGCCACAGGGCCACCAACAAGGCCATGCCCAGCACCACGAACAGCACGCGCAGGTAGAGCGCCCTTTGCAGAGCGGCATCGACCCGTTGCCGGGTGCTTTGTTCCAACAAAGCATGAAATTCGGCCAGCGGCTGCATGATGCCGGACTTGGCCTGGTGGTAGGCGTCGTCTTGCAGCATCTCGCTGGCTTGCAGACGGCGCGCTGGCAGGTCTGCGGCCAGACCCGTTTCCAACAGGGTCATGGCGGCAAATTCAAGGCGCGTCAGTGCGTCGGAGTTGGCCTTGGACTGGGTCAGCTTGGCCAGCTCGGCTTGGGTCAGCCCCAGCTGCCGCACACGGTCCAGCAGCGCAACGCCGGCACGCTGGAGCGCCACCGGCGCCGGGGGCCGGCTCGTCAGGTCCCAGCCCACGCGGCGGTCGCCGCTGGGGGCCAGGGTCTTGCCATCACGGATATCAAGAATGTCGAGGTAGGCTTGTCGGTAGGCCGGTTGGCCGGTGAGCACATAGCTGCGGACCATGCGGGTCAGGTCGTCTGACGACTGGCGCAATTCTTCGGCCAGCAGGTGGGCGCCGTAGCGATGCTCATGCGCGGCATCAAGCTGTTTTTCTGAGTAAACGTACACAGAAAACACAGCAATCAGGGCCAAGGCCAGGGCAATCGCGGCGCGCAGGCTGCGTGAGAACGGCGGCGTCAATTGGGAGTTAGGCATGGACAATGGGCGGCAACGGTGAAACCTGCCGCATTATGTATGCTGCGCCAAAAACTCAAAGCAAATTACTATTAATTAAGTAGCTACTCATGCTTACTGAATAAGGGCTACAGCCCTATTTCTTATATATTTCACCAAGATGCCCCTGCCCGCTCAAGTCAAGCGGTCACAGGCTCCCGCAATTGCCGGCGCAGCACTTTGCCCAGGTTGGTTTTGGGCAGAGGCTCGGTCCTGAACACCACAATTTTGGGCACCTTGTAGTCGGTCAGGTGTTGACGGCAATGCGCCAGCAGGGCCTGCTCCGTGAGCGTGGGATCTTTGCGGACCACCACCACCTTGACCACCTCACCCGACCTGTCGTCGTGGACGCCAATGGCGGCCACTTCTTCGACGCCTGGGTGCAGCGCCACCACGTCTTCAATCTGGTTGGGAAACACCTTGAAGCCCGACACCACAATCATGTCTTTCTTGCGATCGGTGATCTTGAAGTAGCCGCGCTCGTCCACAAAACCCATGTCACCGGTGCGCAGCCAGCCATCCATCGTGAACACCTTTTGCGTTTCGTCAGGCCGACCCCAATAGCCGGGCATGACCTGCGGACCGCGTACGCAGATTTCACCCACCTCACCCAGCGGCAGTTCGCGGCCGTCGTCGTCCAGCACGGTGGCGTCGGTGGACGGAATGGGCATGCCGATGGTGCCGGTCCAGTCCTCGATGTTGAGGGGGTTCGACATCGCCCCCGGTGCGGTTTCGGACAGGCCGTAGCTCTCGACAATCGGCACGCCGGTGGTGGCCTTCCAGCGCTCGGCCACAATGCGCTGCACCGCCATGCCACCGGCGTTGGTGAGCTTGAGGCTGCTCAGGTTGACTTCGTTGAACCCGGGGGCATCAAGCAGCGCACGGTACAGGGTGTTCACGCCAATCATGGCGGTGAAGCGGTACTTTTTGAGGTCATGGATAAACGCCGGCATGTCCCGCGGGTTGGTGATCAGCACATTGTGCGCACCAATTTTCATGAAGACCAGACTGCAGGTGAGCGCGTAGACGTGGTACAGCGGCAACGGGCAAATGAGCACCTCTTTGCCATCCACCAAGTCATGCGCTATCCAGGCGCCGAGTTGCTGCAGGTTGGCCACCATGTTGCCGTGCGTCAGCATCACCCCCTTGGCCACACCCGTGGTGCCCCCGGTGTATTGCAAAAAGGCCAGGTCGGCCTGGCCCAGCGGCACATGGTGCAAAAGGTGTGAGTGCCCGCTGCGCAGGGCAGCATTGAACTCGGTGGCGCCCGCAATCTTCCAGGCGGGCACCAGTTTTTTCACGTACTTGACCACCACATTGGTCAGCACCTCTTTGACCAGCGGAAACATGTCACCCACCTCGGTGGTGACAACGGTAAGGGCCAGGCTGGGGTGCTGATCCAGCACCTCTTGGAGGGTGTGGGCAAAGTTTTCCAGCACAACAATGGCCACCGCGCCTGAGTCATTGAGTTGGTGCGCCAACTCGGTGGCGGTGTACTGCGGGTTCACGTTAACCACCACCAAGCCCGCGCGTAACACCCCAAACAGGGCCACCGGGTACTGCAACAGGTTGGGCATCATCAGGGCCACCCGGTCGCCCTTGTTCAGGCCCAGGGTGTGCTGCAGGTAGGCAGCAAAGTCGCGGCTGTGCTCGTCGAGCTCGGCATAGCGCATTTTGGCGCCCATGTTGCTGTAGGCAGGCAAGTCAGCAAAGCGGTCGCAACTGTGGCGCAACACGTCGCGCAGCGAGCTGAAAGCCTGCACATCTACCTCAGACGGAATACCCGGCGGGTAGTTTTTTAACCAGATTTTTTCCATGGCTCCCCCTCGGTAAATGGATAGGCTGTGCGCCGGTTTGCCGAGTGAGCGACACCCCCGCGATGCTGGAACACAGTCTAGGAAGCAGCGGCTCAATGGCTTGGATATTTGTCAACCGCGCCGTCAGACAAGCGTGGGTTCACGCCTCCTAAAATTCAGTTCCGTTTGATTCTTTGTTTCGCCACATGCGCCGTTTACTTGCCTTGATTTTTGTCAGCCTGATGACGGGCTGCGCAACGCCCAAGTACACGGTCGATGACGGTCGCCCGGTCAATGAAGAACTGCTGGGTCACATTCGCACCTACGGCGCCGGGGAGAAAGCCCTGCGGCCAGCCATTGTGCGCAGTGCCGAACTCAAAGACCCCATGTGCGACACCCAATGGGAGTTGCCTTTTTCTGTGGCCACCAGCGACCAATGGCGTGCGGACGACCGCGTGGCCTGGGTCCGCGGGCTGGGCGTGGACGAACGGTTGACCGTGGTGGGTGCGGCACCTGGCGGACCGGTGCAACTGCGCGACAAGATCAAGGCCATTGGCGGCTACAGCCGAGACAACAGCGAAAAAATGCTCAACGAACTGGCCGAGCGACGCGACGACGGCAAGCCCTTTGACCTTCTCTTGGCCAGCGACAAGACCGTGCGCATAACGCCGTTCAAGGTGTGCCGCGGCTACACCCGGCTGGCCCCGGTCAGCAGCCCCCAGGCGCAGGACTACCACTGGCTGCTCAGCGTTCACCCGCTGGAAGTGGCCAGGGTGGACCTGACTGAGGACGAAGCGCTGTGGGCCGTGCTGTGGACCCAGGGCGTGTCGGAAGAGGGCGGCGCCCGCATGAAGACCTACCACTATGGCAGCAAAATTGCCGGCACGCTCTACAACTTGTTCACGCTCACCTCCGGCCTCAAGGGCGCCGCCGTGGCCGCTGATGCGGCAATCAAGGCGGCGCAGTCAGCGGCGGCCACCGTGGCCAGCGACATCCTGAAGCAGCAGTTGATTGAACAAGCCACCGCTGCGGCTGCCGCGCGCATGCGCAGCGAAGTCACCAATGCAGCCCGCAAGCTGTCGCAGGCCCAGGTGATGGGCGCCATGCAAATGGCAGCCGCCAACCGGGGCGCTCTGTCGGGCGTGGCGTGGATCGCCTCCACCGTGTTTGAGAAAGCCGATGCCTGGGCCTATGAGCGCCTGGAAAAACTCCAGGGTAACCCGCTGGCCAGCTTCTCACTGCACCAAAAACTGATCGAACAAAACCTCACTGCCAACTCGATGGTGCTGGACCCGGACCGTCTGAAAGACCTCAACACCCTGGCTGAAACACGCGGACGGGGCGACGACGTGGTGGCCATCCTGCAGGGCCTCAAGCCCGAAGACCTGCAGCTGGAACTGACCGCCATGCCCGTGGCCTCGGCCCCCAGCGACTTTTCCTACGAAGACATGAACGACCCCGCCATGCGCCAGCAGCCCTTTGCCCGCGGCATGGTCGAAGGCATGCTCAGCATGCCCATGGCCTCTGCCACCCCCTGAACCCGAGCCGCCCACCATGACCTTTGCCCGCCTCACACGCTACCGTCGCCTGCGTTCGCTGCGCCACCCCGGACCGGCCCTGGCCACCGGCATCATCTTGTCGCTGGGTATGGTCCTGTGCGGATCAACGGCGGCCCAGACACCAGACAACCCGGCCACGCCAGCGGCAGAGGCAGCGGGTTGCCGCCCGCTGACCGACAAAGCCATGGCCGCTGACATGAAAGCCGTGCTGGCCCAGTCGCAAAACATGGATTTGGCCGAGCAAGCCCCGCTGTTCAACGCGGCGGTGACCCTCTGGTCCCAAGCCATGAACCAATGCGAAGGCCGCGCCAAAGACCGCGCCCAACGCAACCTGGCCGATACCCAAAAGACACAGGCGGCGCTGGCCGAGCAGTTGGGCGCCGGGCCCCAATGCGCCAGTGCCCACAAAGACGCCAGTACGCTGCAAGACATTGCCCGCCAGGCACTCGGTGAACGGCGTTGGGCACAAGCCTCCATGCTCTTCCGCAAAGCGGAACACAGGTGGGAAGCCGCCGCCGAGCGCTGCACCGGCAGCCAGCAAGAGGCGGCCAACCGCCGGCGGGAGCAATCAGAAATCGACGGCCACAACGCCGAACACTGCGCCCCCTTGTTTGAAAAGGCCCGCGAGCAAACCCAAAAGCTGCGCACAGGCGCCGCAGGCCTGAGCCGCGAAGGCAAGCAAGACGCCTCCCAGGTGGCCGAAACATCGTGGCGCGAAGCCGCCGCGTCCTGCAAGGGCGCGAGCGTGCAGGAAAGCGCCCGCAACAACGCCCAGGCCTTGGCGCGCGAGCGCGGCACGCCCTGGGTCGCACGCATCACGCCGGCAACTGCATTGGCCAGCCCAGGCGTGCCCGTGTCCACCCCGGACACGGCGCCAGCAGGGGCGTTGGCGGCGGCATCCTCCATGCTGAACACGCTGCGCGGCACCGGCAGCCCAGCCGATGCCCCGGCCAAGCCCGGCGCACCCATGCCCGTGCTCATACAGGCGCCTGCGGCTCAGGCCACCAGTGCCGCGCAAACCACGCCCGCCGCCACTGAATTCAGCGCCGGCACCACACGCTTCAGCGGTCAATTTGTACGCGATGCAGGCGCAGCCACCTACTCCGGTAACGGCAAAATCGTGTGGGCGCACGGCGACGTGTATGAAGGCGACATGCGCCAGGGCCAACGCCATGGCCAAGGAAAAATGACCTGGGCCAATGGTCAACACTACGATGGTGATTGGGTGCGCGACCTGGCCACCGGACAAGCCAAACTGCGCTTTGCCAACGGCAACCAATACGAAGGACTGGTTTTGGATGGCACGCCTCAGGGGGCGGGCCGCATGCAATATGCCTCGGGCGGCACCTACGGTGGGCAATTCAAAGCCGGCGAGCCCCACGGCCGGGGCCTCTACCGCTGGAAAAACGGTCAGCAATTTGACGGCGAGTGGCGCAACGGCAGCCCCAACGGCGAAGGAAAACTCCAATTTGCCACAGGCAACCAATTTGAAGGCAGCGTGGCCAATGGCGTGCCGCAAGGCCAGGGACGGCTGATCTTCACCTCGGGCGACCTCTTTGTAGGACAGTTCGCCAACGGTCAACCAGACGGCCAGGGCGTCTACACGTGGGCCAACGGCGACGCTTACAAGGGGCAATGGCAAGCCGGCAAGAAGCATGGTCAAGGCAAGTTCACCTGGCAAAGCGGGGACGTGTGGGAGGGTCGCTTCGAGAATGACCAACAAACTCGCCCGGATCAGCCGGCGACTGCAAATTGACATGGGCACCAGGCCCAAGCTGGGTTAGGCTTGGTACCCGCCAAAAGAGTGTCCACGCTGTCGCGGCATTTTCTGACGCTTGTCAAACACGGGCTTGCATGCCTTGTTTAGCCTTGCAGAAGCGGATTTGGTTTACAGACTAAGGAGCACCATGATGCGCAGAGAACAGTTGGAACAAGCCGAAAGAGAGCTCGCAAGTGCTCAGGAAGAGGACACCAATCCGGGCGAAATCGTGGTGCGCCCAGACGGCTACCACTGGGTGGCGCCGGACGGACGGCAGGAGTTCGGCCCCTTTGAAACCCGCGAACAAGCCACGGCCGACCGTGACGCCAGTGACGAAGAAGGACCGTCACCCGGCGAAACCCTGGCCGAGGCCGAAGACGAGATCGGCATTGCCGGCTGGATTGACCCCGAAACGGGTCAGCCCGCCGAAGGCATTTCGCACCCCCGGCTCGAAGAATAGGCTGCCGACATCAGCGCCACCAACGCTGATCACGCCAACCCGGCAGCGCGACGAAGTCAGCGAACCATCAGTGGCCCCAGCAAGGCGTCGCTCAACACCGACTGGATGTTGATGGCCTTGAACAAGGCTTGGCTGTTCACCCCGGTGTTGATGACGGTGAGCGTCTGAATGTTTTGGTTGTTCAGGCTGTTTTGAATGATGGTGCCCGCGG
>CAZLRQ010000067.1:0-11293 GCA_964562035.1 uncultured Rhodoferax sp.
GTGCTTCGGCGCGCAGCCAGTCATCCAGGTCCGAGCCGTCCGCACCTTGGCGCGCTTCATAAAAGGAATAGGCGGTCAGTCGTACCAATTCGTCGCGCGAGTGGCCGTTGCCTTGCGACTTTTTGCCTAGGCCTTTGGGCGCCCCCCGGGCTGTCTTGTGGGTACTGGCCGTGGTGTGTGGTTCATGTTTCATAGCGGGTCTCATGAAAAAAGAGGTTGGATAAGTCACGGCGCCAAGGCCATGACCGTGAGCCGAGCAGCTTAAATAAGGGGCAAGTAGAGACCTTTGCGTTGGCTCAAAAGGTCGCTTGCAGGGCGTGGTCCACGCGCGCTTTCAACTCTGGCCCGGTGTAGTGGGTCAGGTCTCTGGCCACGCTGCGTTTGAGCATTTTTTCAACGGCGGCGTTCAGGGCTGGTTTGAGTGCGCCCAGCATGGGGGGCGTGGCAATCAGCACCAGGTCCGTGAATCGGTGCTCGCCCGCGGCTTGGTTGAGGTAATTGGCCAATTGCTTGGCAAAGCTGTGTTGCGCTTGGTCCTGCATTTCAGTGTGCGGTTCAAACCCGGTGCCGGCATGCCCAGTGCGACCGTGTCCCTTGCCGGCGGCGCTGGACACGTCGTCACGGTCCGCCGCGCTGGCAATGTGGGTGCCGGGGTAAATGAAATCCGACAGCTCCACCAGCACATGGTTTTGCGTGTCGCGCTCGAAGCAGCGTGCGCGGTGGGCGTCGGTGATGAGAATCCAGGTTTTGTTCATAGTCTTCCTCTTGGCTGGGTTAGGTGGGTTAGTACAGGGGCGCGCCGCCCGTCAGTCCCGCAGGATTGGCGTCGGCATTGGGCTTGGGTGCGCTCGCAATCAGGCAGTCTGTGGTGAGAATCAGGCTGGCAATGGAGGCCGCGTTTTGCAGCGCCAGCCGGGTGACCTTGGCCGGGTCAATGACGCCCATTTGCAGCAGGTCGCCATAGGTGCGCGTGGCAGCGTTGTAGCCAAAAGCCGGGTCGGTGGACTCGTCAACCCGGTTCAAAATGACAGACGGCTCCTGGCCTCCGTTGCTCACAATGCGGCGCAGTGGCTCCTCCAGCGCGCGCGCCACGAGTTGGATGCCCGCGTTTTCGTCCAGGTTGTTGCCCGTCAGGTGGGCCAGGGCTCGGCGTGCGCGCAACAAAGCCACGCCGCCCCCGGGCACGATGCCTTCTTCTACCGCCGCGCGCGTGGCGTGCAGTGCGTCTTCCACCCGCACTTTGCGTTCCTTCAACTCGGTCTCGGTGGCGGCGCCCACCTTGATCAGCGCCACGCCGCCGGAGAGTTTGGCGGCGCGCTCGTCCAGCTTGTCGCGGTCGTAGTCGCTGCTGGCCAGCGCGCGTTCTTTTTTTATGGCGGCAATGCGCTCGCGAATGGCTTGCGCTGTACCACCGCCGCCAATCAGCGTGGTGTTGTCTTTGGTGATTTCTACCCGTTTGGCTCGGCCCAGGTCGGCCAGCGTGACCTTCGCCAGCGTCAGGCCCACCTCGGTGCTCACCACTTTGCCACCGGTCAGCACCGCCATGTCCTGCACCATGGCTTTGCGCCGGTCACCAAAACCGGGGGCTTTCACAGCGCAGGTTTTGAGCGTGCCGCGCAGGGTGTTGATGACCAGCGCAGCCAGCGAGTCGCTGTCCACCTCTTCCGCAATCACCAGCAGCGGGCGCCCGGCTTTGACAATTTCTTCCAGCAGCGGCAGCAGGTCGTTCAGTGAGGTCAGCTTGTCTTCGCACAGCAGAATGGCCACGTCTTCCAGCACGGCACTTTGGCGCTCGGCGTTGTTGATGAAGTAGGGCGACAAGAAGCCGCGGTCAAACTGCAGACCTTCCACCACCTCCAGCACGCTTACCAGGCCGGAGCCGTCCTCAATGGCAATAGCGCCCTCGCGGCCAACCTTGTCAATGGCACTGGCCAGCAACTCGCCAATGGAGCGGTCGTTATTGGCCGAAATGGCCGCCACGTGGGCAATGTCTTGCGAGGTGGCACAGGGCTTGGCCATGCGCTTGAGTTCGGCCACCACGGTGTCAATAGCGGTCTCAATGCCGCGCTTGAGGTCCATGGGGTTCATGCCACCGGCCAGGTAGCGCAGGCCCTCGTGAATCATGCCGTGGGCCAGCACGGTGGCGGTGGTGGTGCCGTCGCCCGCCATTTCGCTGGTGCGTGTGGCCACCTCGCGCAGCAACTGGGCGCCCATGTTTTCAAACCGGTCTTCCAGCTCAATCGACTTGGCCACCAGCACGCCGGAGTTGACGATCTGGGGCGGGCCCAACTCGCGCTCGAGAATGACCGTGCGCCCTCGTGGCCCCAGCGTGACCTTGACGGCTTCGGCCAGCGCATCGACCCCGCGGCGAATTTTGTCGCGGGCAGCGTCTTGAAACAGCAGTTGTTTGGCGGGCATTCGCAGGACCTCGGGGTGGTATGTGGAGAACGATGCTAGGGCGCCACCCAGCCCCGGGCAGTGCGAAATCTCAAAGCGGTGCGCTGATCCAGACGTGCGGTGCGCGCCACTCAAGCCAGCCCGTTGCGCATTGTCAAAACAGCCTTGGGTGGACGAATTAGTCTCACCAGCGGACTGTCAGCACGCAGGTGCTGATGCTTCACTTTTTCAGCTTTTAAGCCATTCAAGGAGATAAACCATGACTACTTTGCGTCAATTTGAGCCAGCACTGAGCGACCCGCTGGAAACCATGTTCAAGCGATTCATGTCGCCCGTTCGCATGGCGTTGGACACGGGCTCCACAGGTGTGCGGCTGGATGTGGCTGAAATGGATGGCATCTACAAGGTGCGCGCAGACTTGCCGGGGGTCAAAAAAGGCGACATCAACGTGCGCATTGACGGCAACCTCATCCAGATTGACGCCGAGGTCAAAGCCGACCCCGACCTCACGGGCAGCGATGTCAAGGTGCTGCGCAGCGAGCGCTGGCAGGGCCATGTCTCTCGTTCCTTCTCAGTAGCGCAGGATGTGGACGACAGCAAGGCCTCGGCTAAATATGAAGATGGCGTGCTGACGCTGGAGTTGCCCAAAAAGGCCACCACCAAATCCAAAAAACTGGCCATTCAGTAACCCGGCTGCCAACTGGTGCCCAGCAGGCGCGGCCCGTGGCCTCTCAAAGCCGGGCGGGGGCGGTGACCCCGGCGGGTGACGGCACGGGTAGAAATGCGCCGGTGCGCCGGACCCCAAGCCAAGGTGAGTCGTAGGACAATACGGCCATGAAAATACTCACGCTCCACGGCATCAACCTCAACATGTTTGGCAAGCGCGACCCCAAGCAATACGGCACGGTCACGCTCGATGAAATCAACACCCGGCTGGGTGCGCTGGCCCAGGAGTTGGGCACCGACATCGACTTTTTCCAGACCAACTTTGAGGGCGCAATGTGCGGGCGCATTCACCAGGCTTTTCAGGATGGCGTGGATGCGGTGGTGATCAACGCTGGCGCCTGGACGCACTATTCCTACGGTATTCGGGATGCCCTGGCTGTTCTGACCTGCCCGATCATTGAGGTGCACATGTCCAACATCCACGCCCGTGAGCCGTTTCGCCATGTGTCGGTGTTTGCAGAAATCGCCCGCGGCCAGATTTGTGGTTTTGGGGCTGACAGTTATTTGCTGGGCCTGCGGGCTGCGGTGTCGGCCGCCCAAGCCGCCTGAACCTGCCCCCATGGCTTGCCGACCGTCTTAACCCTACAACTTTTCCATCACCATGCAACAACGCCAACTCGGTCCCTTTCAAGTCTCTGCCATCGGCCTGGGTTGCATGAACCTGAGCCACGCCTATGGCGCACCGGTCTCCGCCGAGCAGGGCGAGCGCGTGCTGCTCAGTGCCCTGGACGCGGGCGTGACGCTGTTTGACACCGCAGCCCTGTACGGCTTTGGCGCCAACGAAACCCTGGTGGGCAAGGTCATGAAGCCGCACCGCCAAAAATTCACCCTGGCCAGCAAGTGCGGCATGCAGGGCGTGGATGTGAATGGCGACGGTAAGCTGGTGCGCGTGATTGACGGGCGCCCCGCCACCCTCAAAAAAACGTGCGAAGACAGCCTGCGACGCCTGCAGACCGACGTGATTGACCTGTATTACCTGCACCGCTGGGACAAACAAGTGCCCATTGAAGACAGTGTGGGCGCCCTGAGCGACTTGGTGCGCAAGGGGAACATCCGCAGCATCGGCCTGAGCGAAGTGTCGGCCGACACCCTGCGCCGCGCCCACGCCGTGCACCCCATTGCCGCCTTGCAAACCGAATACTCGCTCTGGACGCGCAACCCCGAAATTGCGGTGCTGCAGGCCTGCAAAGCGCTGGGTGTGGCGTTTGTCGCGTTCAGCCCGGTGGGCCGGGGCTTTTTGTGCGGCCCCATGGACGTGAATGCGCTGGACGCCAAGGACATTCGGCGCAGCATGCCGCGCTTTGCACCCGACAACTACACCGAGAACCTGCAACTCCTGGCCGCTTTTACAGCCTTGGCGGGCGAGGTAGGTTGCACCCCGTCGCAACTGGCCATCGCGTGGCTGCTGCACCAAGGTGAGCACATCATCCCGATTCCCGGCACCACCAGCGTGGCCCATTTGACCGAAGACCTGGGCGCCGCCCGGGTGTCGCTCAGCCCGGCTCTGATGGCCCGGCTGGACGACCTGTTTCAGCCCAAAGTGGTCCTGGGCAGCCGTTACAACGCCCTGGGCAACAGCGAGGTTGACACCGAGGTGTTTTGAGCTTACTCCTTAATACATAGCTACTAATGCTTGCTGAATAAGGGCTAGAGGCCTATTTGTTATATAAGTAGGCCCCTGGGGTTTGGCGGGATTGGGTTGTTTTTACAGCAGGGTCACGCGTGCCCTACCTTTGTGACAGAACCACATTGATAGACTGAGGTGTCATGAGGGTTATCTCCATTCCGTCCCGCAGCAGCCAGTGGCTGGTGGCCGCCTGTGCGTTTTTGGTCAGTGCGATGTTGCTTGGCGTGTACGTTGACCACTCTGAGCGGCAAGCGTTGGCTTTGTCCCGCAGCCGGACTGCGGACCTGGCCGCTGACCACGCGCAAACCCTGCAGCGCGGCCTGGAACACGCTTTCTCGGCCACTTATGCCGTCGCTGCGTTGGTGCGCCAGGGTTCCGGCGTGGTGTCCGACTTTGAAGGTGTGGCCACCGAATTGCTGCCGTTTTACCCCGGCATTGCCGCGCTGGGCATTTCCCCTGGGGGCATCATCAGCCGTGTTGTTCCCCTGGCGGGCAATGAGTCCAGCCTGGGTTTTAACCAACTTCGCGACACCGTTCAAAACAAGGAGTCGATCAAGGCGCGCGACACTGGCCGGCTCACCCTGGCCGGGCCCTTGCAGTTGACCCAGGGCGGGCTGGGCGTGGTGGCGCGGTTGCCAGTTTTTTTGGGTGCCCCGCAAGACCGCAGCAATTTTTGGGGCTTCACGTATGTGACGCTCAAGTTTCCCCAGGCGTTGGCCCCCGCCCGATTTGCGGTGCTGGTGGAGCAGGGCTATGCCTATGAACTGTGGCGCACTGTGCCCGACACAGGCGTGCGGCAAATCATTGACGCATCCGGCACTGCGGCGCTGGACGCGCCCGTCAACCGCACCCTGCATGTCCCCAACGGCGAGTGGACCTTGAGCGTGGCACCCCAGCGGGGCTGGCGCCGATCCGAGCAGTTTGGCCTCAAGGTGTCGTTGGGTTTGTTGATCTGCCTGATTACGGCTTACCTGGCCTGGCTGCTGCGCGAGATGAAGCTGCGCGATGACCGACTGGAAGTCGAGGTGCGCCTGCGCACCGATGAAATTCTGACCACCCAGCGCCAATTGCAGGCCACTTTGCGCGCGGTGCCTGACCCCCTGTTTGAAATGGGGCTGCAGGGGCAGTATTACAGCGCGCATGCCCTGCGCGCCGAGTTGCTGGCCCAGCCTGCAGCCCGACTGGTGGGCCAGACGGTGACCGACGTGCTCCCGCCCGAGGCGGCTGGCACCGTTCTGGCGGCATTGCAAGAGGCACAAGTGCAGGGCTGGTCCACTGGCCAGCAGTTCAAGCTCGGGCTCGAAGGCCAAGAGCACTGGTTTGAGTTGTCGGTGGCGCGCAAGGCTGAGGTGTCTGGCGAGTCCCCGCGCTTCGTCGTGCTGTCGCGTGACATCACGCAAAACAAGCAATCCGAAGAAAAAATTCGCCTGCTGGCCCACTACGACCCACTCACCCGGCTGCCTAACCGTGCACTGCTTGCTGCGCGCTGCAACCAGGCACTGAGCGCAGCGCAGCGCCACCAAACCCCGCTGGCGGTGATGTTTCTGGACCTGGACCACTTCAAAAATATCAACGATGCGCTGGGCCATCGCGTGGGCGACGACTTGCTGATTGCCTTGGCCGCCCGGCTGAGTGCGGCCGTGCGGGAGCAAGACACGGTGTCCCGCCTCGGCGGTGATGAGTTTATTTTGGTGCTGCTGGACACGGACATGGCCGGCGCTGCGCATGTGGCAGACCAACTGCTGAAGTCGGCCATGCGCCCGTTTGAGCTTGAGGCGCACGAGCTCACGGTGACGCCCAGCATCGGCATTGCCCTTTACCCCGGTGACGGGGCCGACTTTGACACCTTGTCCCGCTGTGCTGACGCCGCCATGTACCGCGCCAAGCAAGACGGGCGCAACTGCTACCGCTTTTACACAGCCGCCATGCAGGCCAAGTCTGACCGCACCCTGATGCTGGAAAACGCCTTGCGCCGCGCGCTGGCGCGTGACCAGCTCAGCCTGCATTACCAGCCCCAGATGTCGCTGGCCACCGGCCACATCGTGGGTGCCGAGGCGCTGTTGCGCTGGCACCACCCGGAGCTGGGCGCGGTGTCGCCGGCCGAGTTCATTCCCATTGCCGAGACGACCGGCTTGATTCTGCCGATTGGCGAATGGGTGTTGCGCACCGCCGTGCAGCAACTCAAAACCTGGCTGACTGACGGCCTGCCGCCCATTACCTTGGCGGTGAACCTGTCGTCGGTGCAGTTTCGCCACGCGGACCTGCCGGAGTTGGTGACGGCTATCCTGCAAGAGGCACAAGTGCCAGCCCACCTGCTGGAGCTGGAGCTGACCGAAGGCGTGGCCATGAACGACCCGCTGGGCGCTATTGCCGTGATGAACCAGTTGCACGAACGCGGGGTGCGCATGTCGATTGACGATTTCGGTACCGGTTACTCATCTCTCAGCTACCTCAAAAAATTTCAGATCTACAAGCTCAAGATCGACCAGTCGTTTGTGCGCGACATCACCGACGATCCAGATGACCGGGCCATCGTGGGCGCCATCATCAGCATGGCCAGCAGCCTGGGCATGCAGACCATTGCCGAAGGCGTGGAAACCGAGGGCCAACTGGCGTTCTTGCAAGCCAACGCCTGCACCGAGGTGCAGGGTTACTTCTTCAGCCGGCCGCTGCCCCCCGAACAATTTTTGGTTTTTTGGCAACACCACTTATCAAACACATGATGTCCACACTGTCACGGCGCAACGCGCTGACCCTGCTGGCTGCGACCGCGGCGCCGGCGTGGTCTCAAACCAATGACCCCGCCACTTTGCTGCGTGCCGGCGCCTGTGTGGTGCTGCTGCGCCACGCCGCCACGGTGCCCGGCATTGGGGACCCGCCCAATTTCAAGCTGGACGACTGTCGCACCCAGCGCAACCTGAGTGAGGTCGGCCAGCAAGCGTCCCGGCGCATCGGCGCCTGGTTTGTGGCTCAGCATCTCGAACCCCGTGCCGTGTTGAGCAGCGCCTGGTGCCGCTGCAAAGATACCGCCCAGTTCGCCTTCGGGCGGCACACGGTCTGGACGGCGCTTAATTCCACTTTTGGTGACCGCCTCAACCAACCCGACCAGACGGCCGTGGTGCGCCAGGCAATGGCCCGTATTCCCGCGCAACAGTTTGAAGTCTGGGTCACCCATCAGGTCAATATTTCGGCCATCACCCAGCAAGGGCCCGCCATGGGCGAGGGCTTCATTCTGGACCGCCAGGGCCAGGTGTTGACCCGCATGGCGTTTGGCTGAGGCTGGGGGGCATCAATGTCGGCCTTTTCTCGGTCCCTGAACCTGGCCGGTGCCACCAATTTTCGTGACCTGGGCGGCTACACCGGGCTGGATGGCCGCACGGTGCGGTGGCGGCGCTTGTTTCGCTCGGACCATCTGGCAGGTTTGACGCCAGACGACCGGGCCATGGTTTCAGCGCTGGGCGTGACCCGCGCGCTGGATTTTCGGGGCGTGGCGGAGCGTTCGGCCGTGCCGTATGCCTTGCCGGGTGTGGCCTCGTATTCGCTGGCCATTGAGCCTGCGGTGCTGCAAAACATGAAAGCTTTGCTGGATTCCGGGCACCACATGACTGCACAAGACATGGTGGGCCTGATGCAAGACACCTACCGCGCTTTTGTGCACGACAACTCGCCCCGCTTTGCCGAACTTTTTGCGCATTTGCTGGCGGCAGACGACCCCCTGGTTTTTCATTGCACCGCAGGCAAAGACCGCACCGGGTTTGCCGCCGCCTTGATCCTGCTGTCGTTGGGCGTGCCCCGCGCCGTGGTCATGCAGGACTATCTCCTGACCAACGACTTGTTCCGCATGCCGCCCGTGATGCGTTCAGGGCGCACGCCCCGGGCGGCGTTAGAGGTTTTGTGGCGCGTGCAAGCGGATTTTCTGGACAGCGCCTTGCAAGCCGTGGAAGCCGATTACGGCAATGTGCCGCGCTACTTGGAGACCGCCCTGGGCGTTGGCGCCAAGGAGCAGACGCGCTTGGCAAGCCTGTACCTGCAGCCTTGATGGCTGTCGTTCAGCGTGCGAGAAGGCGGCAGGGTTTTGTAAAAATGCTATTTAATAAATAGCTACTTGTGCATGCTGCATAAGGGCTGCAGCCATTTTTCTTGTAAATTTCACGTCTGAGCCCTAAGCGGGCGTGCCCGCCAGCGCGGCAGGTACCAGCGCCTCCAGCTCAGCCCGCAGCCAGCGGTGCGCCGGGTCGTGCTGGTGGCGCAGGTGCCACACCATGTACATCGGCAGTGCAGGGCAGTGCAGGGGCACCTTGGCACAAGCCAAACCATGCAGCAGGTGCGACTGCAGCCGCCGGGGCGCTGTGGTCACAAGTTGGCTGCCGCGAATGAACGGTGCCAAGCCGGCAAAGCCCGGCACCATCACTTTGAATCGACGCTGCACGCCCTGCGCCGCCAACCATTGATCCAGGTCCAGCGTCCGTTGGGGCTCATACACCACCGTGATGTGCTCAGCCGCCAGGTACTCGGCTTCAGTTTGCGGTGCCTCGCGCTCGTTGGCGTCGTAAAACACGCGGTACTCGTCTTCAAACAAGCGCTTTTGCAGAATGTCGGCGCCGTCGGGCGGGCGCGGGCTGATGACGAGCTGGCAGTGCCCGTGGCGCAGCATGTCCAGGCTGGGAACATCGGACGGAATCACGCGCAGCACCACGCCCGGGGCTTGCTGGCGCAGCCGGGCCATCAGCGGGGGCAGCAACACATCGCGTTGAAAATCGTTGGCGGCGATGGTGAATGTGGTCTGCCAGCGCGCTGCGACAAACTCGCCTGACCGCGCAAACCGCTCCATGGCCCCCAACAGCTCGCGCGCCTGCACCGCCAGCAACTCAGCCCGTGCCGTGGCCACCACGCCCCGGCCACTTTTGACGAACAGCGGATCGCCGGTGATGCCTCTCAGTTTGTCCAGCAAGTGGCTCACCGCCGATTGCGTGACGCCCAGGCGCTGGGCCGCCCCGGTGATGGACCCCGCCTCAACCACCGCCACCAGCAGGTGCAACAGCCGGCCATCAAGGTCTGAATAATCGAATTTGCTCATGGGTTGCATCTTGATTGATGTGTTTATCTTTGGCAATGACGCAGGAATACTCCAACCCGTCAATGATCAAAAAGGAGACAAATCGTGGCCCCAAACAACGCCCTGCCGAAGATTCCCGGCACCACGCCCTTCGATGGTGAGCAAGCCAAGAAGGGCTATGCGCTCAACAAAATGTGTTTTTCGTTCAACTCGGCCGAGAACCGCGCTGAATTTCAGAAGGACGAGGAAGCCTACATGCGCCACTACGCCTTGAGCGAGCCACAGGCCGCCGCCATTCGCGCTCGCAATGTGCTGCAACTCATTGCGGCAGGCGGCAACGCGTATTACCTGGCCAAGTTTGCGGGCATTTTTGGACTGGACATGCAAGACATCGGGGCCCAGCAGACCGGCATGAGCAAAGAAGAATTCAAGGCCAAGCTGCGCGCGGCGGCCCATCAGTAATTGAAGAAAGCACACAAAATCATGGCAAATCTCATCGGCTGCATCGGTACCTCCCACATTCCCGCCATCGGCAACGCCATTCACAAGGGCTTGCAGCAAGACCCGTACTGGAAGCCATTTTTTGACGGCTTTCCACCTGTGCAGCAGTGGCTGGCTGAGAAAAGCCCAGACGTGGTGGTGATCTTCTACAACGACCACGGCCTGAACTTCTTTTTGGACAAAATGCCCACTTTCGCCGTGGGTGCCGCCACCCAGTACCGCAATGCGGACGAGGGCTGGGGTATTCCTACCTCGCCCCCGTTTCAGGGCGAACTGGATTTGTCATGGCAGATCATCAACACGCTGGTGGAGAAAGAATTTGACATCGTCACCTGCCAGGAAATGCTGGTGGACCATGCCTGCACCTTGCCCCTGAAGCTGCTCTGGCCCGAGGGCGACGCCCCCGTGACCATCGTGCCGATTTGCATCAACACCGTGCAGTTTCCCTTGCCCAAAGCCAGCCGCGTCTATGCCATGGGCAAGGCGGTGGGTGAGGCGATTGCAGCCTGGGACAGCAGCAAGACTGTGGCGGTCATTGGCTCGGGCGGCCTGAGCCACCAGTTGGATGGTGAGCGCGCCGGGCACATCAACAAGGCCTTTGATTTGCAGTTCATGGAAAGCCTGGTCAGCAACCCCGAATGGGCCACCCAGTTCAGCATTCATGAGTTGGTGGAGAAAACCGGCACTCAGGGCGTGGAGTTGTTGATGTGGCTGGCCATGCGGGCCGCGCTGACCGCAGGCGCGGGTGCCGGAGTGCGCAAGGTGCACAGCAATTACCACATCCCGATTTCCAACACGGCGACCGGCTTGCTGGCGCTGGAGAAAATCCACGGGTAATCACCACCCAGGTTTTAGGCATCCAAAAAAATAGCGCCTCACGCCCGTGTGACGGAGCTTGAGGCGCTTTTTTGTTCAAGCTTGGGGCTGGCTCAAATTGCCAGCGTCAAGTGTTTAGATGTTGTCAGTGAAGCTGCGCAGCTTGTCCG
>CAZLRQ010000068.1:0-3479 GCA_964562035.1 uncultured Rhodoferax sp.
GTATGCGACGGTGGCAAAGTGGTCGGCATTGTGACCGGGCGCGACTTACGTTTTGAGACCCGTTATGACCTGCCCGTGAGTCATATCATGACGCAGCGTGACAAGCTGGTCACAGTGCCTGATGGCACCACGCTGACACAGGCCAAGGTGCTGTTGAACCAGCACAAAATTGAACGCCTGTTGGTGGTCAATGATGCGTTTGAGCTCAAGGGTTTGATCACGGTAAAAGACATCACCAAGCAAACCAGCTTCCCCAATGCTGCGCGTGATGCCCAGGGCAAGCTGCGTGTGGGTGCCGCAGTAGGCGTGGGCGAGGGCACCGAAGAGCGAGTGGAAGCACTGGCCCGCGCAGGCGTGGATGCCATCGTGGTGGACACCGCACACGGCCACAGCAAGGGCGTGATTGAACGCGTGCGTTGGGTCAAGCAAAATTACCCGCACATAGATGTGGTCGGCGGCAACATTGCCACCGGGGCCGCGGCACTGGCGCTGGTCGAGGCGGGTGCTGATGCGGTCAAAGTTGGCATTGGCCCGGGCTCCATTTGCACCACCCGCATCGTGGCAGGCGTGGGCGTGCCACAAATCATGGCCATTGACAGTGTGGCAACAGCGCTCAGGGGCACTGGTGTTCCCTTGATTGCTGACGGTGGCATTCGCTTCAGTGGCGACATTGCCAAAGCCTTGGCGGCGGGCGCTGGCTCGGTGATGATGGGCGGCATGTTCGCCGGTACCGAAGAGGCGCCAGGAGAAGTGATTTTGTTCCAGGGCCGCAGCTACAAGAGCTACCGTGGCATGGGCAGCATTGGCGCCATGCAGCAGGGCAGTGCTGACCGTTATTTTCAGGAGTCCAGCACCGGTAACCCCAACGCAGACAAGCTGGTGCCAGAAGGTATTGAAGGACGCGTGCCCTACAAAGGCTCTATGGTGTCCATCGTGTACCAAATGGCTGGTGGGGTGCGCGCGAGCATGGGCTACTGCGGTTGCGCCACGATTGAAGACATGCAAAACCAGGCCGAATTTGTGGAAATCACCACCGCCGGCATTCGTGAAAGCCATGTCCACGACGTGCAAATCACCAAAGAAGCGCCCAACTACCGCGCTGAGTAGATACACCAACGCCGGGCAACCGGTGTGCTTTAGCCCTTGAAACGGCTGCAGCCACCGTGCCTCGGCATTGCGGCGATTGATTTTCAAGTAACGACCATGCAGCACCAAAAAATCCTCATTCTTGACTTCGGCTCCCAAGTCACCCAGCTCATTGCCCGCCGTATTCGTGAAGCGCATGTGTTTTGCGAAGTTCACCCCTGCGATGTGACAGACGACTGGGTGCGAGCGTACGCCCGTGATGGCCAACTCAAGGGCATCATTCTGTCCGGCAGCCACGCCAGCGTGTACGAGGAAACCACCGACAAAGCACCGCAAGCGGTGTTTGAATTGGGTGTTCCAGTGCTTGGCATTTGCTACGGCATGCAAACCATGGCGCACCAGTTGGGCGGCTTGGTGCAGGGCGGCCACAAGCGCGAATTTGGCCATGCGGATGTACGTGCGCACGGTCACACGCAGTTGCTGGAAGGCATTCAGGACTACGCCACACCCATGGGCCACGGCATGCTCAAGGTCTGGATGAGCCACGGCGACAAGGTCACTGAGCTGCCGCACGGCTTCAAGATCATGGCCAGCACCGACAGCTGCCCGATTGCCGGTATGGCCGATGAGGAGCGTCGGTTCTACGGTGTGCAGTTCCATCCTGAGGTGACCCACACCGCCCGAGGAGCGGCCATTTTGGAGCGCTTTGTGCTGGAAATTTGCGGCACTCGGGCCGACTGGATCATGGGTGACTACATCAGTGAAGCAGTTGAAAAAATCCGCGCCCAAGTGGGCACAGAAGAAGTTATTTTGGGCTTGTCCGGTGGCGTCGACTCTTCGGTCGCTGCCGCGCTGATTCACCGCGCCATTGGCGACCAGCTCACCTGTGTGTTTGTGGACCACGGTTTGTTGCGTCTGAACGAAGGCGACATGGTCATGGACATGTTTGTCGGCAAACTGCACGCCAAAGTGGTGCGAGTCGATGCCGCTGACCAGTTTCTGGGCCATTTGGCTGGCGTTAGTGAGCCAGAGGCCAAACGCAAGATCATTGGCCGTGAGTTTGTTGAAGTATTCAAGGCTGAAGCTGGCAAATTGAAAAACGACCAGTCCCGCCATGTGGCGTGGCTGGCACAAGGCACTATTTACCCAGACGTGATCGAGTCGGGTGGCGCTGGCAATAAAAAGGCAGTCACCATCAAGAGCCACCACAACGTGGGCGGTTTGCCGGAGCAACTGGGTTTGAAGTTACTCGAACCCCTGCGGGAACTGTTCAAGGACGAGGTGCGTGAGCTCGGTGTGGCGCTGGGCTTGCCGTACCACATGGTCTAC
Source organism: uncultured Rhodoferax sp. (assembly GCA_964562035.1). Classification (GTDB taxonomy): domain Bacteria; phylum Pseudomonadota; class Gammaproteobacteria; order Burkholderiales; family Burkholderiaceae_C; genus Rhodoferax. The sequence goes on from CAZLRQ010000068.1 coordinate 2,416, forward strand.
CGCCATCCATTCCCTGGCCCGGGCTTGGGCGTACGGATTCTGGGCGAGGTCAAAAAAGAATATGCCGACTTGCTGCGCCAGGCGGATGCGATTTTCATCGAGGAATTGCGCAATTTCATCGACGACGCCACTGGCAAAAGCTGGTACGACCTGACCAGCCAAGCCTTCACCGTGTTCTTGCCTGTCAAGAGCGTGGGCGTGATGGGTGATGGACGCACCTACGACTATGTGGTGGCCCTGCGTGCCGTCCAGACCAGCGATTTCATGACCGCCGACTGGGCTGAGTTGCCGTACGCGCTGCTCAAAAAAGTGTCCAGCCGCATCATTAATGAAGTCCGCGGTATTAACCGAGTGACCTACGACGTCAGCAGCAAACCGCCTGCCACGATTGAGTGGGAGTAAACAAGACCAAGTTGAAGTTTGACGGAGTGCCGTTGTGAGCCGTCTGAGCGATGCCCAGGCCATGCAACTGGCGCTGGATCAGGCCGAGCAATCGGCTCGGGCTGGCGAGGTTCCGGTTGGCGCAGTGGTTCTGAAAGACGGGGTCGTGATTGCGGTCAGTCACAACGCGCCAATTGCCAATCACGACCCCACGGCGCATGCAGAAATACGCGCGCTGCGCTCAGCGGCTCAAGCGTTAGGCAACTATCGGTTGGATGACTGCGAGTTGTTTGTCACGTTGGAGCCTTGCCCGATGTGCGCTGGCGCCATGCTGCATGCCCGGCTGAAGCGCGTTGTGTTTGGTGCGCTTGAGCCCAAAACTGGCGCAGCGGGGTCGGTCTTAAACCTTTTTGCAAACACCCAACTGAACCACCAAACCCAGTTGGAAGGGGGCCTGCTGGCGCCAGATTGCATTCGAGTACTGCAATCTTTTTTTCAGGAAAAACGTGTGTTTGCGCGCCAAACCGCCAGTCCCTTGCGCGATGACGCCTTGCGCACACCTGAGGCGCGCTTTGCATCATTGCCCAATGCCGCCTGGCCTGCCCAATATGTCAGTAACTTGGCCAGCCTGCAGGGTTTGCGAATGCATTACCTGGACTTGGGTGACAGACATGCCAGCACCA
>CAZLRQ010000068.1:3579-11214 GCA_964562035.1 uncultured Rhodoferax sp.
CATGAGACGCTGGGGCGAGCATGGCTAGCGGCCTTGCCGAGCACACAACCGGCCACGTTGGACATTTGCAAACGCGCCGCGCTCGGTGACATGCCGCCAGAGGCCCTGCGGGCGCCATTCCCCGACGCGGGCCACGCAGCAGCGCTGCGCGCATTTGCACCTCAAATTAAGCCAAGCGCCACAACCCGGACTTGATCTCTCATCGCCATGAAAAAACACATCTATATTTACTCCCCGTCAGGGGCCGTAAGAGACAAAGCGGCCTTCAAGCGAGGCGTCAAGCGACTCCAAACCTTGGGACACGAAGTGGAAATTGACGAGGCCGCATTGGCCAGTCATCTCCGGTTTGCTGGCGATGACGAAACTCGGTTGGCCGCTATTCACCGGGCTGCAGCCAGTGGTGCAGATGTTGCCCTGATTTCGCGCGGCGGGTATGGTCTGACACGCATCCTGCCCGGTATACGCTACAAGGCCATTGAAAAGGCCATTGACAAAGGCATGTTGTTTGTCGGCATCAGTGACTTCACCGCATTTCAAAGTGCCGTACTGGCACGTACAGGCGGCATCACATGGGCTGGACCTGCACTTTGTGAGGGATTTGGCGTGGGTGGCAAACCCGAGGTTGCCAACGGCAAAAATCAAGCCGTTCAAACGCTTCCCGATGACATCATGGAAGCCTGTTTTGACGATCTCATCACCGGGCAGGGGGAGGGCGCAGGTTGGCGGCAACTCCGTGAATCCACGTCAAAAGCTGTAGAATCAATAGCATCAAGCTCAATATCCATGAGGGCTGGAACCACTTTTGACATAAAAAAATCGACCTTGTGGGGTGGCAACCTCGCAGTATTGGTTTCGCTGCTCGGTACACCTTATTTTCCGGCCATCAAGGGCGGCATCCTGTTTCTCGAAGACGTGGGGGAGCACCCGTATCGCATCGAGCGCATGCTCACCCAATTGCTGCATGCCGGCGTTTTGGCGCAACAAAAAGCCATTGTTTTGGGACAGTTCACAGAATTCAAGCTGGTACCACATGACCACGGATTCAAATTGCAAACAGTAACAGACTGGCTGTCTCGGCAGGTCAAGGTCCCCGTTTTGACCAATTTGCCATATGGCCATGTTGCCACCAAGGTGGTCCTGCCTGTGGGTGCAAAAACAGAGTTGATCGTGGAGGGCCGAGACGCCATGTTGTTTTGGGGGCACCCATAAACACAGCGTTGGAGAAGGTGCACTTGACAGAGTCAATGCCCTAAACTGTGCACTTTCAAAGCTAGGAATACTGCTGGGCATGGGCGTTCACACTACCGTCGTTTTCACCGATCTCTTCGGCAGCACTGGTGCGTTTGAAGCACTGGGCAATGTGAAAGCGACCAGGGCGGTTACACAGGTCACGAGCTGGATTGCCAAGGTTGTCGAGTCGCACGGTGGTCGTGTGGTCAAAATGCTGGGCGACGGCGTACTGTCCTTGTTTGAAGACAATCCGGACGCGATTGACGCTGTGGTCGAAATCCAGCGCAAACACCAAAAACGCATGGCTCAACTGCAACCGGCCGACCGTATGCCCATCCGAATTGGTGTAGCCAGCGGCGATGTAGAACTTGTGGCTGGCGACTGCTATGGCGACGCAGTCAACGTCGCCGCCAGATTGAGTGACCTGTCAGGGCCGCACCAAATCTGGGTCAACCACTTGTCATTGCAAGGTGCCGAAGAGTCCGCAGGCGTGCGTTTTCGAATTTTGGGCCCCATCAGCATTAGAGGGCGTGCCGAGCCTTGCTCGGTCTATCAAGTTGATTGGCAGGAAGACCTCACAACTGATTTCCTGACCATGCAGGCTTGCCTTGACCCTGCAATGAGTTCTGGTGAAAAAGACGTATTGGGCGGCCAGATTGAATTGACCTGGCTTGATACGACCAAGACATTCAAGTCGTTCGAGTTACCCATTCACATCGGACGTATTTTGCAGGGCGATTTTGTGATCAACGACCCCCGTGTATCACGTACTCATGCCCGTGTGGACTGGCGCAATGGCAGTGTGATGCTGGTCGATTTAAGCTCTTACGGTTGCTGGGTCAGGTTCTCGGGCGGCGGCTCCGATCTATTGCTGCGCCGTGATGAGTGCGTGTTGCACGGTCGGGGCGAAATAGCGCTGGGTTCTTCATTTGCCGATCTCAGCGCGCCAACTGTCAGTTTTGTGGTTTCGTGAAAAGTTCGTTATTTAAATTGGCGCAACTGATCTTGATTAACACTGAAACCTACAAAAAATTTACTTTCATCTTTCACTGCATTACTTAACATAATGTACATCGTGTAAAGTAAATAATGCAAAAATTAAGCAGCTCAAATAACGCCCAAACCTACCAACTTACCAAGTTCCTCGGGGTTGCAGGCCACGGATATAGGTCGAAATGAGTTCTGCAGCATCTTTGCGATCGGCTTGCTGGGCAAAATCAATGGCGCTGAGCCCGAGGCCATTTTTTAACAGCGGGTCAGCGCCGGCATCCAGCAACAACTTCACGGCGGCTGGCGTTCCGTAGCGCGCCGCCATCATCAAGGGCGTGGTGCCGTTGGGGGATGCAGCGTCGATGTACGCGTATTGCTCCAGCAGCAGGTTCATCACCTCCAGATGTCCATGGGTCGCGGCATAGTGCAACGGCGCCCAGCCGGGTTTGTTGACATCGGCGCCGCGAACAATGAGCTGGCGGCATAGGGTGGTCAACCCGTGCAACGCGGCCAGCATCAGCGGGCTTTCGTCTTTAGTGGACCGCACTTCCACTTGGGTGGATGGCCACCTGACCAAGACCTCGGCCGCTTTCAGCGACGGCTCTCGCAAAGCCAATATCAGCCCATAGTCCTGGTTTGGGCTCAGGGTGTTCGGATCGAAGCCACGGCTCAACAGTTCAGAAATGACTCGGGGATTGTCTTGCCTGATCGCGTCAAAAAAGTCCTCGTAAGAACCCGCATGGGCAGACGAAAAACCATAAAAAACAATGATTTGCAGGATGATTCGAAAGTAATGCCTGAACTGCGAAAGGCCAGCATAAGTCATGCCGTCACCCCTTTGAACAAGGTGTCAAAGTTCTGACTTGTAACCTCGGCAATGTGATCTACAGAACACTGTCGCAACGCCGACAACTGTGCCGCCACATAAGGCACCAGCGACGGATTGTTGGTTTTGCCCCGAAACGGCACGGGTGCCAAATACGGACTGTCCGTCTCAATCAAGAGCCGGTCAAGGGGCACAAACGTGGCCACGTCGCGCAAATCTTGTGCGGTCTTAAAGGTCAAAATACCGGAAAAGGAGATGTAGTAGCCCAGATCCAGTGCGGCGCGGGCAACCGCTTCCGATTCAGTAAAGCAATGAAAAACGCCACCTGCGCTGCCCAGAGAACCGTCTTCGCCCTCCTCCTTCAAAATGGCCAAGGTGTCATCTGACGCGCTACGGGTGTGAATCACCAGTGGTTTGCCTAAGTGGCGCGCTGCACGAATGTGGGTGCGAAAACGGGAACGCTGCCATTCCATGTCTGCCACAGTGCGCTCGCCCAGCCGGTAGTAGTCCAACCCTGTTTCACCAATCCCCACCACACGGGGCAAGGCACCGCGGGTTAGCAAGTCTTGCAAGGTCGGCTCTTGTACGCCTTCGTTGTCAGGGTGCACACCGGCAGTCGCCCAAAAATTGTCATATTGCGTGGCCAGGGCATGCACTGCTTCAAACTCTTCCAGCGTCGTGCAAATGCAAAGGGCGCGGTCAACCTGCGCGGCCTGCATGGCCGCACGGATCTCTGGCAGCTTGGACACCAGCTCAGGGAAATTTAAATGGCAGTGCGAATCAGTGAACATAACTTGGGACATTGGGGGATGCGGGCTGAGCGCTGCGCATCGGCAGGCCGCTCAGATGGTCTGGGTCGGCCGGTCTGAGGCCAGGCTGGCACCCAGTGTTTCTTCAATTTTTTGTTTGAGCGCGCGCGACTTTTCGTCCTTTGGAAACTGAATGCCCACGCCCTGCGCCCGGTTGCCTGCCGCCTTGGCTGGTGTAACCCAGGCCACTTTGCCCGCCACGGGGTAGCGCTGGGGGTCGTCTGGCAGCGACAACAACACATACACATCGTCACCCAGCTTGTACTCCCGCGTGGTGGGAATGAAGATGCCGCCTTCAGTGAACAAAGGAATGTAGGCAGCGTAAAGCGCTGACTTCTCCTTGATTGCCAACTGAATGACACTGGGGCGCGGGGCGGAAGGCGTTGGATTGCTCATGGTGTGCTGACTTGTCTCGAGTTTAGGGCGTTTTGGGCCTGGCTGACCAAGGCCTCCAGCATCAGCCCGGCGTTGAACGGGTGCTCCACTGTGCGCGCCGTGGCCGCCAAGGCTTTTGACCAAGCGGTCAGCGTGGCCAGCGTGCCGCCGCTGGGCAAATCCGCCGCATCAAAAAATCGGGCTTGGGCGCCGGCCTTCACCGCCAGCATGTCGTGACACAGCTTGTGCAGCGCATCTACCGCTTGCGCGGGCGACCAGTCTTTGAGCAGGCTGACATCGCCCTGCGCCATGGCCCTGGGCAATTTGACCCAGGCCTGGGCCGTGCGGCCTGCCGGCCCGGTGTTGGGCGAAAACTGCAAGGCGTCTTCCGGGCGGCCGCCTGCCGCTTTCAAGATCACAGGTGCCTCGGCAGGTGGCACGCCCTGCCCTTCAAGCCAGGTTAGGGACGTTTTGACGTCAGGCCACTGCAGGGTGTGACCCAAACAGCGACTGCGAATGGTGGGCAGCAACTGGTGCGCGGCCTCACTGGCCAGCACAAATTTGACATCACCCGGCGGCTCTTCCAGGGTTTTGAGCAGGGCGTTGGCGGTGATGTTGTTCATGCGCTCGGCAGGAAACACCAGCACCGCCTTGCCACGGCCGCGGGCGCTGGTGCGCTGCGAAAACTCCACCGCGTCGCGCATGGCGTCAACTCGAATTTCCTTGCTGGGCTTGCGCTTTTTGTCATCCACCTCGGCTTGGGCTTTTTCGCTGAGCGGCCAGCCCAATTCCAGCATGAAAGTTTCAGGCATCAGCACACACAGGTCGGCATGGGTGCGCACCTCGACGGCATGGCAGCTACCGCAGGTGCCGCAAGCGCCCTGCGCCGACGGTTTTTCACACAACCAGGCCTGAGCCAAGGCCAGCGCCAGGCTGTACTGCCCCAAACCGGATGGTCCAGCCAGCAGCCAAGCATGCCCGCGTTGGGCCAACAAGGCCTGGGCTTGCGCCTGGATCCAAGGTGCCAAAACGATACCGCTCATGCCAGCCAGCCTTTGGCTTGCACAGCAGTCAACACTGCCTGCCAGACCTGATCGCGGGGGGTGTCCGCATCAATGCGGGCAAAGCGGTGGGACTCAGCGTTAAACCGCTGTTGGTAACCAGAGGCCACCCGGGCAAAGAACTCAACGGGCTGAGATTCAAACTTGTCCGGCACGCGGGCCCCGGCCAAGCGCTGGGCCGCCACCTCAGGGCTCAGGTCAAACCAAATGGTCAAGTGAGGATTTCTGATGAAATTGGCCTCTAGCCCTTGTGTGGATTGGACCCATTGCTCTAGAGTCGATAGCATTTTGAGGTCAAACCCACGGCCGCCGCCTTGGTAGGCAAACGTGGCGTCTGTGAACCGGTCACACAGCACCACGTCGCCGCGGGCCAGCGCGGGCTCTATGCAATGCAGCAAATGGTCGCGCCGGGCCGCAAATACCAGCAGAGCTTCAGTCATGGCGTCCATCGGGTCGTTCAGCACCAGGGCCCGCAGCTTTTCGGCCAGCGGTGTGCCGCCAGGCTCGCGGGTGAGTGTGACCGCCCTGCCCTGGGCACGAAAGGCCTGCGCCAGCGCGTCAATGTGCGTGGATTTGCCCGCACCATCAATGCCTTCAAAGCTGATGAAGAGTCCGGTCGAGGTCATGCTGGGTAAATCGCTCAAGGGGTTTGCCCACGCTGGTATCGGTTGACGGCCCGGTTGTGCTCGTCCAGGCTGGCGCTGAAATGGCTGGAGCCGTCGCCGCGCGCCACAAAATACAAGGCCTGCGTGGCACCGGGTTGCACGGCAGCCAATAAAGAAGACTGGCCCGGCATGGCGATGGGCGTGGGCGGCAGGCCGGCGCGGGTGTAGGTGTTCCAGGGGGTATCGGCCAGCAAATCGCGGCGGCGCAAGTTGCCGTCAAACGCCGGGCCCAGGCCGTAAATCACCGTGGGGTCGGTTTGCAGGCGCATGCCGATGCGCAGGCGGTTGACAAACACGCCGGCAATCAAGGGGCGGTCACTGGGCACGCCGGTCTCTTTTTCAATGATGCTGGCCAGGATCAGCGCCTCATCAGGGGTTTTCAGGGGGCTGTCGGGCGCACGCTGTTGCCACACGGCGGCCAGCCGCTCGTCCATGGCTTGCAGGGCGCGCTTGAGCACCTCAAGATCACTGCTGCCCTTGGCGTAGGTGTAGGTGTCCGGAAAAAACCGGCCTTCTGGGTGCACGCCCGGGCGCCCCAACGATTTCATGATCGAATTGGCCTCTAGCCCGCGTGTAGCCTTCGTGAGTTGCTCTGCTTTCAATAGTGCCGCGCGAACCTGGGCAAAGGTCCAGCCTTCCACCAGCGTCACGGCGCGCAGTGCCTGCTCGCCGCGCACCAGTTTTTGCAGCAGGCTCACCGGAGTGGCCCCGCGCTCAATTTCATAACTACCGGCCTTGATTTGCCGGGCATCACCCGACAGGCGAAACCAGGCATACAAAAGCCATGGCGAGGTCTGCACGCCCGCATCCACCATGGCTTGCGACACCGCGCGCGCTGACATGCCGGGCTCGACCGTCAGGTCCACAGTCTCGGCGGTCAGACTCAGGCGCTGGTTCACCCAAAACGCAGCGGCGCCTGCGATCAGCGCCGCCAGAAAAACCACCATTGCAAAGAAACGACGCACAGCCTTACAGCCTTCCACCAAATTGAGGGGGGATGATAATTCACGCATGAACTACCAACTCAATGGAACCGCCCTTCTGACGCATCTGGGCGTGATCCGGGTCGAGGGCGACGATGCCGCCAAATTTCTTCATGGCCAACTGACGCAAGACTTTGTACTGCTGGGCCTGGGCGAGGCACGGCTGGCTGCTTTTTGCTCGGCCAAGGGCCGGATGCAGGCCAGTTTTATCGGCTTCAAACGCAGCCCCAGCGAGATTTTGCTGATTGGAAACCGGGATATTCTGCCGGCCACGCTCAAGCGCCTGTCCATGTTTGTCATGCGCGCCAAGGCCAAATTGACGGACGCCACGGACGACTTTGCCCTGTACGGTCTGGCGGGTGAAGCCGCAGAAATAGCTGCAAATAAAGTAGCTAATAACCTAGACCCGATATGGGCTAAAGCCGATTTAGGCACTGAAACCCTGGTCAGGCTCTACCCGGCAGATGGTGTGCGTCGCGCGCTGTGGGTCGCCCCGGTGGGTGATGCCCCTCCCGCGGGGCAGCCCCTGTCTGCGCAAGACTGGGCTTGGAGCGAGGTCAAAAGTGGCATTGCCATGATCAGCACGCCCATTCTGGAAGCCTTTGTGCCCCAGATGCTGAACTACGAGTCGGTGGGGGGCGTGAACTTCAAGAAAGGCTGCTACCCCGGCCAGGAGGTGGTGGCGCGCAGCCAGTT
>CAZLRQ010000069.1:0-1070 GCA_964562035.1 uncultured Rhodoferax sp.
CTGATCAGCATGACCCGGCCTTTGGGCATGGAGTCGGCAAAGGCACCGACAAAAGGCGCCAACACCACGTAAAACAGGGCAAACATGGGCACCAATGCCGCTTGCTGCCATTCTGGCGCTTGGCTGGAACGGAGTAATTGGACCGCTGTGACGAACAGGGCGTTGTCTGCCAGCGAGCTGAAAAACTGCGCTGACATGATGGTGAAGAAGCCGCGTTTCATTGTCTCAGGGCGCGCACCAGTGGCACTGGCACGAAGGGTTTTGTTTTAGGAGTCTCCGAACGGTACGGGGTTATAGCACGCGCCCCGAAGTGTCAAAATCCCCACTCACTCCAAGCCCACGCTATTGCCATGCCCCGCCCGATCCAAGCCACCATCCACACCCAAGCGCTTCGCCACAATCTGGCGCGTGCTCGCCAGGCCGCTCCGGACGCGCGCGTCTGGGCCATCGTCAAGGCCAACGCCTACGGTCACGGCATTGAGCGCGCCTTTGACGGCCTGCGCGCCGCCGACGGCTTTGCCCTGCTGGACCTGGACGAGGCCCAGCGTGTGCGCGCTCTGGGCTGGCGCGGACCGGTGCTGCTGCTCGAAGGTGCGTTTGAGCTGCGCGACCTGGAACTGTGTTCACGCCTGGACCTGTGGCACACCGTGCACTGTGAAGAACAAATTGACATGCTGGCCACGCACAAGACCAATGTGCCGCACCGCGTGTTCCTCAAGATGAACTCGGGCATGAACCGCCTGGGCTTCACCCCCCAGCGCTACCGCGCCGCCTGGACGCGGCTGAACGCCCTGCCCCAGGTGGACGAAATTTCGCTCATCACCCATTTCAGCGACGCCGACGGCCAGCGCGGTGTGGCCGAGCAGATGGCGGTGTTTGCCGAGGTCACGCGTGACCTGCCGGGCGAGCGCTCTTTGAGCAACAGCGCCGCCACCCTGCGCCACACCGTCACCGCAGCGCAGGCCAGCGCGCACCCCGACACGCTGGTGGCGTCTGACTGGGTGCGCCCCGGCATTGCCATTTATGGCAGCGCACCCGACTTTCCTGAACACAGTGCCGCAGACTGGGAC
>CAZLRQ010000069.1:1170-10937 GCA_964562035.1 uncultured Rhodoferax sp.
GACGCCGGCATGGGCAGCGAGGTCACGCTGTGGGGCCGCGCCGGCAACGGCGCGGTGCTGGGCATTGATGAAGTGGCGCGCAGCGCTGGCACCGTCGGCTACGAGTTGATGTGCGCGCTGGCCCAGCGCGTGCCCACCCAGATAGGGGACTGAGACCATGGCTGACGCTGCCCTGCCCCAGAACTGGCTGCGTTTGCTGGACCGCTTGCGCGCACTGCTGATGCAGGACGCAACAGTGCGCACGCCCCTGGCTGAACTGGACGAAATTGAAACCCAGGCGCTGGCGCTGCTGCAGGCCGACCCCGACGAAGGCCTGTTCGTGCTGTTTCAGGCGCTGGACGACGTGTCGCGCGGGTATTGCGCCACGCACGCGCTGCTGGCCGCCGTGGTGTGTGCCTTGACCGCCGACCAACTGGGCCTGCCCCCAGCCCCGCGACAAGCATTGTTTCGCGCTGCACTGCTGATGAACATTGGCATGGCGCAGGCGCAAGACCAATTGGCCCGGCAAAGTGCGCTGCCCAATGACGCTCAGCGCAAACTCATCAAAGAGCACCCCGAGAAAAGTCTGGCCCTGCTGCAAGCCTTGGGCCTGACTGACCCTGACACCCTGGACATGGTGCGCTGGCACCACGACAGTGACGCCCCCGCCGCCCTGCCCCGCAACCAGCCCTACCGGCGCTTGCTTCACTGCGCTGACAACTTTGTGGCCAAAATGGCACCGCGCAAAACCCGGCTGGCCATGTCGCCCCTGGGGGCCGTCAGCGCCCTGTGCCACAACGCGGCGGGCGACACGGCCACACTGACCAACGCCATGGCGATGAGCGTTGGCTTTTACCCGCCGGGCACCTATGTGCAACTGGTGAATGGTGAAAAGGCTGTGGCCGTGGCACGCGGACGGCAGGCCAATGCACCGCATGTCATGAGCGTGGTGAGTGCGGGCGGGCTGCCGCTCAGGCCCTACCAGTACCACGACACGAGCCAACCCCACTGCGCCATCCGCACCCCTCTGAACGCGGAGAAAATCAAGGTCAAGGTGAGCCTTGACGAGGTTGCCAAGGCTTTGCGCCATCACCGCGACCCCTCAGCCTGACCTGGCCAAACTCACCACGCACCAGCGGGTACGCCCAGTGCGAATCAAGCCATCAGCGCAGGCCCAAGCAGCTAAGGACTGATTGGCTTGGGGCTGTTTTTCAACTCTACAGAAAGGCCTCAACTTCAGCGCGGGTCGGGATACCGGCAATGGCGCCATGCTGGGTCACCGACAGCGCAGCGGCCGCATTGGCCCACGCCATGGCCGACTGGAGCGATTCACCGCGCGCCAGGGCTGCAGCCAGATTGCCCGTGAAGGTGTCTCCAGCGCCGATGGTGTCGGCGACCGGCATGGTTCGGCCCGCCACATCAAGGGGCGGCTGACCCTGCTGGTAAAGACGGCAGCCCGCTGCGCCGAGCGTGACCAAAACGCTGCGCGTCCCGCGCGCCATCAGTTGCGCCGCTGCGGCATCGATCGATCCCGCGCAGCCGGGGCCGGCCAGTTCAAACAACTCGCTTTCGTTGGGCGTGAGCACATCGACCAAGGCCAGCAGCGCCTCTGGCAACGGACGGGCGGGCGCCGGGTTCAAGACGGTCATGGCACGCCCCTGCCGGGCCAGCCGAAACGCCTGCAGCGTTGCCTCCAGCGGTACCTCGCACGATGCCATCACAACACGGCAATGCGCCAGCAGTTCCGACGCCGCCAGCGCATGCCGCGCGCCAAGCCCTGCGCCTGCGCCTGGACAAACCGCAATGCTGTTGTCACCGTCGTCATACACCAGGATTTGCGCCACGCCGCTGCTTTCGCTGGCAGCGCGCTCCACATGCTGGGCAGAAATGCCTTCAGCACGCCACAAATCCATGCCCATGCGACCGAAGTCATCGTCGCCAATGCGCGCAATCAGCGCCACCCGAACGCCCTGACGGGCTGCCGCCACGGCGGCATTGCTGCCCTTGCCGCCCGGGCTGATACTGAAGGCGCTGGCCATCAGCGTCTCGCCGCGGGCAATGGGGCGCGCCACATGCGACACCAGGTCGGCGTTCCAGCTGGCGACGCAGACCACGTCAGCCGCGCTGCTGTCTGCAATGGTTGTGTTCATGGCTGTTTAGCTTCCTTTGTAGCCCATGGTCTGCGGCAACCACAGCACAATTTGGGGAAAGAACGTAATCGCCAGCAGCAGCATCAGGAGCATGACGAGGAAAGGGCGGCCTTCCCTCATCATTTCACCAATCGGAATGCCGGTGAGCGCTTTGGTCACGAACAGCAGCATGCCGAACGGGGGGGTGATCAGGCCGATCATCATGTTGAGCACCACCAGCACGCCAAAGTGCACCAGGTCCACGCCCAGCAGCTTGGCCGCTGGCAGCAGCATGGGCACGAACACCAGCAGCAACACCGACACATCCAGAAAACAGCCCAGCACCAGAAACATCACGTTGACCATCAACAAAAAGCCAACCGACGACAACTGCATGCCATTGACCCAGTTCGCCATGGCTTGCGGCACGCCTTCGGCCGTGAAGGCATAGTTGAGCATGAAAGAGCCGGCCAGGATCAGGGTGATGACGGCGCTGCCGCGCGTGGACTCCATCACCACACCCCAGAAGGTGCGCCAGGTCAGCGCCCGGTACACCACACCCGCCAGGATGAGCGCGTGAAAGGCGGCCACGGCGGCGGCTTCTGTCGGGGTAAAGGCGCCAGAGTAAATGCCACCCAGCAAGACGATGGGCATCGACAGCGGTAAGGCGCCACGGTAAATGATGGACGGCCAATCCTTCAATGGAATCTTGGCTTCGCGCGGCATGTTGCGCTTCACAGCAATGAAATGCACCACGCCCATCATCAGCGCCGCCATTAAAAAGCCCGGCACCACGCCGCCCAGAAATAGTGCGCCCACCGAGGCGCCCGACACCATCGCGTAGATCACCATGGGGATCGACGGCGGAATGATCGGGCCCAGCGTGGCGCTCGCCACCACGACCGCGCTGGCAAAACCGGGCGAATATTCAGGCTTTTTCAGCATCTGGCGAATTGTCACCAGGCCTGGCCCGGCAGCATCAGCAATGGCGCTGCCGCTCATGCCGGAAAAAATCACGCTAACCAGAATGTCCACCTGCGCCAGCCCGCCACGCATGCGGCCGACCAGGATGCGACAGAAGTCGAAGATGCGCTCGCTCACGGTGCCCGCGTTCATGATGTTGGCGGCAAACACAAACAACGGCACGGCCAGCAACACATAGCTGTTGTACAGGCCATTGCCGATCTGTTCCGTCACCAGCCCAATATCCTGCCCCTTGACCATCAGGTAGGCAATGCCCGAGACGATCATCGAAAAACCGATGGGCATGCGCAGCGCCATGCCGGCAATCAGCACCAGCACCAGAACCCAAATACCGCTTGTCATATGCGCAACTCCGCTTCAAGACCCACACCCCGCAGCGCCTGCCAGATCGCCCAGGCCGAACGAACGACCAAGGCAGCAAGCAAGAGCACAAACGGTAAAAACACCCACATGAAAGGAAGCCCCAGCACCGGGGTTCCCTCGCGCGCCATGAAATGCACATAGTCCCAGCTGGCCGGAATGCCGCACAGTGCCAGCCCGCCCATCATCAGGTTGCCCACGATCTGCATCACCTGCCGCATGCGCCGCGTGGCAGCGTTCCAAAGCAGGTCAAACACCACATGCTCCCGCTCGGGCACCACAAAGGCCGCCGCCCACAAGATGATCCAGACATAGAGGATGACGGCGGCCTCATCCGTCCACGCCAGGGGCTTGTTGAACCCGAAACGCGCCGTGACCTGGATCACGAACACAATGAACAGGGTCAGGAACAAGCCGCCACCGATCGCATCGGCGGCTTTTTTAGGCCAGCTTTTCATGCTTGCTTGATCTGCCGTGCTTATTTGGTGGCGTTGATGCGCTCAACCAAGCCCTTGGGCCACACCTTGGCGTAGTCCGAGTTCTGGTAGGTTGACTGCACCGATTTGCGAAACGCGTCCACATCGGGCGTTGTCACTTGCAGGCCTTGCTGCTTGAAGAAGTCGACCAGTTGGGCCTCTTCCTTCAGCCGATTTTCATTGTTGTAGGCGGAAGCGGCAGCGGCAGCAGCGCCGACCTTCTGCTTTTGCGCCGGCGTCATGGCGTTCAGCGCCTTGTTGGAAATGGCAATGAAAATGCCGTCCACCAAATGGCTGGTCAGGACGATTTGCTTGGTCACTTCATAGAACTTGGCGGCGCGTACAGAGGGCAAAGGGTTGTCCTGTCCGTCAATCGTGCCGGTCTTCAAGCCCAGGTAAACCTCACCGAAGGCCAGCGGGGTCGGTGTGGCACCCAGCGCTTCGCCCAGGAACAACCACTCCTTTGAACCCGGCATGCGCAGCTTCACACCCTTGAGGCCTGCCGGGGTCTTGACGTTGCGTACTTCGCGCAGGTTGACCTGACGGGTACCAAGGTAGACCGTGGACAGCGGGGTCACGTCCATTTTTTCAGCCACCGTTTTGAACATCTCAGTGCCAATCGGGCCGTTGAACACCTTTTGCTGGTGCTCCGGGTCCCGAATGATGTAGCCGGCGGTGAAGATCGAAAACTCAGGTACCAGCTTGGCAATGTCGAAGGCCGAAATCGATGACAACTCCAGGTTGCCACGCGCCATGGCGGCCGGCTCGGTGCCCTGCTTGAACAGCGAGGCGTTCAGGTTGATCTGCACGTCGAATTCACCGGGTGCGGACTTTTCAAGGTTGTCTTTGAACACCGTCCACATCTTGGCGTGCCAGTCATCTGGCACGGCCGGGGTCGACACCCGCAGCACGGTTTTGTTCTGGGCGTGGGCAGCGGGCAGCAAGGCGCCCATCAGCAGCACAGAAGAAGTAGCGGCCAGCAAGCTGCGGCGAATCAGGGAATGTTTCATGGTTGTCTCCTTGTTGTTAATCGGTGAGGTCACTTGTCAAGAAAGCGGGTTTATCGGCAGGCCAGGCTCAGTCGGTTTCGGGATGGATACCAAACGCCCCGATGGATTTTTTCAGTGCACTGAACTCGTCAGCGGTCAACGCGACCAGCGGCGCGCGCACGCGCAACCAGGCTGGCTCGCCACTCAGCATCGCCATGATGCCTTTGAGCGCCGGCATCAGCGAATAGTCGCCCAGCAAATTGATCAATTGAATAACACGCTCACGCTCGGCAGGCGTGGCGGGCGCATCGGGTTGCGTTACCAAACGGTTGACCACGCGCGGCATGAAATTGGCCAGGCCGCTGATGGCACCCGTGCTGCCGCGCCGGCCCATCTCGGGCAGGTCGGGCTCAAAGCCGACGTAGACCGTCAGGTCTTTCATGAACGCCTCCGCCAGGCCGACAGAATGCGCAGTGGTGCAAGCGCTGTCCTTGATGCCCAGAATGGTGTCGGGGTACTGCTGCTTGAGCGTGGCAATCACGTGGTGCGACAGGCTGACACCGGTGACTTGCGGGATGTGGTACAGGTACAGCTTGAGCTTTGGCAGGTCGTCACCCATGCCGTCGATCACGTAGCGGTAGCTGTCGATGATGCCCTGGTCGGACACGCCCTTGAGGAAAAACGGCGGCAGCATCAAGCAGCCATGCACGCCCGCGCTGACCGCATGGCGCGTCAACGCCAAGGTCTCAGGCAAGGCAGCGCAGCTGGTGGAAACCATGATCTGCGCGGCCGGAATGCCGTTCTTGATCAACTGGTCGATCGCTTCCTTGCGCTCAGCCATGGAAAACGAGGGGCCTTCGCCGGTGGTCCCAAAAGGGGTCACGCCGGGGCAACCACGGGCCAGCAGCGACTTGCAATGTGCCGCCAGAAGGGTGTGGTCGATGCTCAGGTCCGCTTTGAGTGGGGTGAGCAATGCAGGCCAGATGCCGCGAAAGGCAGCGGTGGATGCGGGATTCGGGGGGGTCGTCATACAGGGTTCTCCAAAGACCACGGCATTGCGGGCCGCGGCAGTCCAAGCACGCGAAGGTGCGCACTTTCAATGTGATGGCCAAGGCGCTCCAGCACGGCTTGTGCGTCGCGCCGCTTGAGGGCCTCGATAAACCAGAGGTGCTCTTCCATCGCCGGAACAAGCACCTGCGGCGACAGGGTTGAGCCTTCGAGTTTGATCAGGCGCACGCGCAGGCTGTTGATGCGGTAGACCTCTGAAATCAGCTCGTTGCCCAGCGCATCGATCATCAGGTCATGCAGGCCCCAGTCCACGGCCGTGGCTTCCTTGAGCAGGTCGTCGTCGATGCGGCCACTGCGCGCGCGCTGCACGATGTCCAGGTGGCTTTGCTCGATGGCGGCCAGTTCATGATCGGTCACGGTGGTCACGAAACGGGTGGCCGCCTCGCGCTCCAGCAGCTGGCGCAGCTGAAAGGCGTTGTTGATCAACTTCAAATCGACATGTGCCACTTGCAAACCACGCTGCGGCACGGTCTTGAGCAGCCCCTCGGCCTCCAGCCGGGGAATCAGTTCACGCACAGCCCCCAGCGGCATGTCCAGCAGTTGCATCAGTTCACGCTGCGAGATGAACTGGCCAGGGTGAATGTTGGCATCAACGATCTGCTGCTGAAAGCTGGCATAGGCCTGCGCGCGCAGGCTGCCGGTGGCCACGGTGGGGGCGGTGCTCATGGCGCGTCGCTGGCGATAACGCCTTTGCGCAGCACAATGTTGCCGTATTTGCGCGACTCGCCTGTGCGCAGAATCAGGAAGGCCGCCTGCGCGCGCTGGTAAAACTCAAAACGCTCCAGCGTCGCTGCGGGCGCTTCGCCGGCCTGCTGTAGCGCGGCCGCAAATTCAGCCACCGGCTCGGGAACCGCGCCAGCATCACCCACCACCTGCATGGTCCAGGCCGCCTGCGGCACAAAGTCGTCGAGTGGCAGAACCTGCAACACCGCCTGAAGCACCTGCGTGGCGTTGGCGCCCGCCAGTTGCACCAACCGCGCGCCGCCTTTGCAGGCCAAGCCGGCTGCCGGAAAATTGGCGTCCACGATCGCAACATCGTCACCATGGCCCATGCTGGCCAGCGCGTGCAGGGCATCGGGCGTCAACAACGGAGGTATGTTTTTCAGCATGGAACAGGTGTCGTTTCTGGGCTAGGGCGGCGTGATGTCGGGATTTAAAAATCGTTCGATTTGTTATCAAAACCTCGGGATATCCCGGTGGCAATGACTGACATGTTAGCTGTAGCATAGGTAAACTTTTATTAGGATTTACCCTGAAATGACCTCTTTTTTCCCTCCCTGTGAAGGCAGTGGCCTGCGGATTGGCTTGGGCGGTGCGCCGCTGGGCAACCTGTTTGAAGCCGTCAGCGATGGCGAAGCCAGGCAGTTGGTGGAAGCCGCATGGAACAGCGGCTGCCGCAGCTTTGACACCGCGCCGCACTACGGTCACGGGCTGTCCGAACGCCGGCTGGGCGATGCGCTGCGCGGCCAGCCGCGCGAGGGCTTTGTACTGTCGAGCAAGGTCGGCCGGCTGCTCACCCCCGATGCGGCCGCCCCGCGCGCACAACACGGCTACGTGGAGATCTTGCCGTTCCGGCAGACCTGGGACTACAGCGCCAGCGGCACGCGCCGCAGTGTGGAAGACAGCCTGCAGCGCCTGGGCCTGGCCCGGCTGGATGTCGCCTATGTGCACGACCCCGATACGGCCTCGCATGGCGCCCAGGCACCCAGGGTATTGCGCCAAGTGCTGGATGAAACCCTGCCAACACTGCAGCAGCTCAAAGCTGAAGGTCTGGTGGGCGCCATCGGGCTGGGCACCAACGCGGTCGACGTGGTGCTGCAGGTGCTAGGCCAGGCTGACCTGGATGTGCTGATGTTGGCCGGCCGCTACAGCCTGCTGGACCACAGCGCGCTGCCCGAACTGTTGCCGCAATGCACAGCGCGCGGTGTCCGCGTGGCCATGGGCGGGGTGTTCAATTCGGGCATCCTAGCCACCGGCGCGCGGGGCGGCGCGGCCACCTTCAACTACGCACCCGCAGACAAGACATGGCTGGAACGTACCGCGCAGATTGAGGCCGTGTGTGAGGCTTTTGGCGTGCCCTTGCGGGCAGCGGCACTGCAGTTTCCCCTGGCGCATCCG
Source organism: uncultured Rhodoferax sp. (assembly GCA_964562035.1). Taxonomy (GTDB): domain Bacteria; phylum Pseudomonadota; class Gammaproteobacteria; order Burkholderiales; family Burkholderiaceae_C; genus Rhodoferax. The sequence continues at coordinate 9,274 of CAZLRQ010000069.1, forward strand.
GCGGTGGATATCGTCATGCTGGGCGCGCGCAAGGTGGCCGAATGGGCGGATGCACAAGCCATGCTGACACACCAGGTAGCGCCCGAATTCTGGGCTGCGCTGCGGGCGCAGGGGCTGATCCCGCTTGAGGCGCCCACGCCATGACTGTCGATGCACATTTCCATTGCTGGCAACTGGCCCGCGGCGACTACGGCTGGCTCACACCCGCGCTGGCGCCCATTTACCGCGATGTGGCGATCCCGGACTGGCAAGCCCAATCCGCACCGCATGGCGTCACCGGCGGCGTGCTGGTGCAGGCGGCCCCCACCGAGGCAGAAACGGCCTTTCTGCTGGCCCAGGCCGAGGCGCACCCTGCCGTGCTGGGCGTGGTCGGCTGGGTCGATCTGGCGGCGGGCGACGCGCCTGCGCGCATTGAAAAGCTGGCTCGCCACCCCCGACTCAAAGGCTTGCGCCCCATGCTTCAGGACATTGACGACGCCCAATGGATACTGCAGCCCGCGCTGGCGCCGGCACTGCAGGCCATGGTCGATGCCGACCTGGTGCTCGACGCGCTGGTGAAGCCGATGCACTTGCCCCACATCGAAACGCTGGCCGGACGTTTCCCGAACTTGCGCATCGTGATCGACCACGCCGGCAAGCCAGACATTGCAGCGGGCCATTGGCAGCCGTGGGCGGACGGCATGGCCCGGTTGGCCTCACACACCAGCGCTTTTTGCAAACTCTCGGGGCTGATGACAGAAGCCGGGCCCACGCCCGCGCCCGGCGCCGTGCAACCTTGGGCCAGGCATGTGCTGGCCTGCTTTGGCGCCGACCGCCTGCTGTGGGGCAGCGACTGGCCGGTACTGGAACTTGCTGGCAGCTACGCGCAGTGGTGGGCCGAGACCCAGCAACTGCTGGCCCCCCTGAGCCCGCGGGCGCAAAACGCCGTCATGGACGGCAATGCCCGGCGACTCTACCGCTTGCCACAACAATGATTGTTTGATGGCAGATGGAGCCTAGCGCTGGCGACGAAACCACTTGATCGCCTCAAACCAAACCACGCTGAACAAGCCCAGCCCCAGCGCGGCGCCCAAAAAAGTCAGTGGCAGGTCGCCAAACTGGAATAAACCAGCCACCCACGGCACATACAGCGCCAAGCCCAAAAACCCAAGCGCCAGCCCGGTCACGATCCACAGCGTGCGGTTGGGCACCCGAAGCGTGGCCCACAAGGAGCCGGCCTGCGAGCGGTTTGAAAAAATGAGCGCCAGATTGCCCGCCACCAGCGTGGCAAACACAAAGGCCCGCGCCTCGCCCTCATCCAGGCGCGTCAGGCCCCAGGCGTAAGCGCCCAGCGCCACACCGAGCACGCCCAGGCCCTGCAGCAGGGCCAACCACAGCGTGGCGCCGGCAAACAAGGGGGCATCCGCATCGCGCGGTAGGCGGGTCATGAGGTCGGCCTCGGCGGGTTCGTTCTCAAACACCATCGAGCACGCCGGGTCAATCACCAACTCCAAAAATGCAATGTGCAGCGGGAACAGCGCCACCGGCCAACCCAGCAGCACCGGCACCAGCGCCATGCCGGCAATCGGCACATGCACCGCCAGGATGTACGACATGGATTTACGCAGGTTGTCAAAAATGCGCCGCCCCAGCCGCACGGCGCCCACGATGGAGGCAAAGTTGTC
>CAZLRQ010000070.1:0-1458 GCA_964562035.1 uncultured Rhodoferax sp.
CGCTCCATGGCCGCCTGGAAGCGCAAGGGCGGCGTGCACAAGTTTCATGACCGGCTGGTGGACCGCATGGTCCTGAACGGCTATGACGCCACCTTTGCCGAAAACATCTTCAAGCAGATTGAGGGCTTTGGCGAGTACGGTTTTCCGGAAAGCCACGCCGCCAGCTTTGCCCAACTCACCTACGTGAGCTGCTGGCTCAAGCGCCACGAGCCGGCGTGTTTTCTGGCCGCCTTGCTCAACTCGCAGCCCATGGGTTTCTACCCGCCCGCGCAACTGGTGCAAGACGCGCAAGCCCACGGCATTGCCGTGCGGCCCGTGGACGTGATGCACAGCGCGTGGGACTGCACGCTGGAAGGTGCGGCGGTGCGTTTGGGTTTGCGCTTGGTGGACAGCCTGAACCCATCCGCCGCCGAGCGCATTTCAGTCGCGCGCGCTGCAGCGCCTTTCAGAAGCACCGAAGACCTGGCCTTGCGCGCGGCGCTGGGCCTGGCTGACCTGAACGCCTTGGCTGGCGCTGACGCGCTGGCCGCCTTGTCAGGCCACCGCCGCCAGCAGGTGTGGGACGCCGCCGCCCTCAAGACCGCGCCGCCCTTGTGGCGCGCGGTGCCGGTGGCCGAGGATTTGTTGACGCTGCCCGCCGCCCCCGAGGGCGAAGAGGTGGTGTTTGACTATGCCGCGGTGGGCCTGACCCTGCGCGCCCACCCGGTGCAGTTGTTGCGGGCAGAACTGTCAAAACAGAAGTTGCTGAGCGCCGCCCAACTGCGCGACCTGCCCAGCGGCCGCCTGGTGCGCGCCTGCGGCCTGGTCACCCTGCGCCAGCGCCCCGGTACCGCCAAGGGCGTGACCTTTGTCACGCTGGAAGACGAGTCCGGCAGCGTCAACGTGATCGTCTGGAAAGCCCTGGCCGAGCGCCAGCGCGACGCCTTGCTGCGCTCGCGCCTGCTGGCGGTGTTTGGCGTGTGGCAGCGCGATACAGACAGTGGCGGCCAGGTGCGCCACCTGATTGCCAAACACCTGAAAGACCTGACGCCCCTGCTGGGCAGCCTGAGCACCCAGAGCCGGGAGTTTCACTGATCAATGGCTGTGCAATTTTTCTTGCAACCAAACTTTGATCAATGACTGGTAAGGCACATCACGTGAATTGGCTGCCGCTTTGATGGAGTCCAGCAGGTGCTGGGGTAAGCGCAAAGAAATCGTCTTGGTTGTCGGCTTCAAATTTGGCAGGGTTACTTTCTCTGCTTTTGTCCAGTCGAGGTACTCCGTAGAGTCATTCTTTTCCCAGAATGCACGCTCCTGCGTTTCGTTGGCGAACTTTGGGGTGGTTTTAGTCGGTTTTTTCATAAATGGCTCGCTCCTTTCGGTGCATGTCTCTGGCGGAAATGACGCGAATCAAATCCCCAGACTGGCGCAACGTGAATGTGATGTGAAGTGTTCGCCCATCATCCGTCTTGCCCAAAG
>CAZLRQ010000070.1:1558-10916 GCA_964562035.1 uncultured Rhodoferax sp.
GCCCAAAGGTTGTATCGGGGCTGAGTCATTTGGACGCTAGCCCCCGTTTTGGGACTGCGTCTGGCTCTGTGTTTGGCCCTGCGTTCTGCGTGTTTTGCGGGCTGGCGGCGTCATGGCCGGTGCTGCAGGGGGCGCCACGCACGAACTCACCACCAAGTGAATGAAGTGCAGCTTGGTCACGGCCTTGTGCGGCAGCACAAAGGGGTAAAAGTCGGGCTGGCCCATGGCGCGTGACATGCCGTTCATCATCATGGTCAGTTGCGTCCAGTGGTTGACAAACGCCAGAAAGCGCAGGGCATCCGGGTGGTCGGGCTGGTACAACCAGTCGGCGGTGAAGGGTGTGAATTCGAGCTGGCTGCTGTCCAGCGTCAAGCCGTAGCTCAGGGCCGAGTCCACGGTGTCCACCATGTGCATGTAGTGGGCCCAGCACTCGGCCCAGTCTTCCCACGGGTGCACGCTGGCGTAGGCGCTGACAAAGTGTTGCGGCCAGTCGGGGCGCGGGCCTTGCTCGTAGTTCTGCTTCAGAGAAGCCGCGTAGTCCTGGTTTTCGTCGCCAAACAGGGCCCTGAACTGGTCCAGAAAGGGCGTGTCCCAGACCAGACGGTCCCAGTAATAGTGACCAATTTCATGCCGAAAGTGCCCCACCAGCGTGCGGTAGGGCTCGCCCATAGCCTGGCGGGCAGACTCACGCACGGCGTGGTCGGCCTCGGCCACATTCAGGGTGATCAGGCCGGTGTCGTGCCCGGTCATCACCGGCAGGCCGATGTCGGGGGAACGCAAAAAATCGAACATCAGGCCGCGCGCGGTGTCCTCGGTCTCGCGCGAGGCCACGGGCAGGCCCATCACCAGCAGAGCCGACACCAGCCGGCGCTTGGCCAGTTCCACGCGGCCCCAGAGTTCGCCGTTGTCGGGGTGCAGCGGGTCGTTCAGGTCAGGAATGGTGCGGTTCAGGCGGCAGGCGCGGCACAGGCCGTGCTGCGCACTGTGCTCAGCGTCGGGCAGCAGCCAGTTGCAGGCGCCGGGCGTGTCCAGGTTGGCGCAGCGCCGGTAGATGTGGCCATCGTCTTCCCAGAGCGTCCAGGTGTCAGGACTGGGGCCGGGCTTGAGGGGCCGCAGGCGGGCCTGTTCGGGGTGGTAGCCCAGCGGCGTGTGGCAGGTCAGGCAGACGCTGTTCCTGAAAAAAATCGGGTTGTTGCACTGGCAGCGGTAAGTGCGCACGGTTTGGCCGGGCACCCGTGAGGCGGCGGGCAGTGGGGTGGGGTAGGGCACGGGCGCTTTCCAGAGTCAGGGTAATCCCGCATCATGCGCCTGCCTGCGTTTCAGGGTTTGGGTCCCGAGAAAAATGTGGCTTTGCTGTCGTGGCTGTGGGGCGTTTGCAGGCGAATCACGCGCTGGAAAAACAGGTTGTTGGGCACGCGCAAAACCCGGGTGCTGGTGTCGCCCTCTTCGCGGGGCACGCCCAGGGTGGTGAACATCAGGCTCATGTCCAGCACGCGCCCGCCCATCGGGGCGCCGTTGGGGTCAAGCAGCTCCAGCGAGTCGCCAATCCGAAAGGGCCGCAGCGTCATGATCAGCAGGGCGGCCGTGGCGTTGCTCAAAATGCTCCAGGCCGCCACAAACCCCAGCGCAATGGCGGCAATGCCGGCTGAAATAAAGGCCCAGGCGTTGTCAAAAATGCCCAGCGCCTGCATCAGCACCAGCGCGGTCACCAGCAGCATGACCCGCTGGCGCACCGTCTGCAGGCGGTTGGCCACAGGGACCGAAAGGTTTTGCGAGTCGCGCAGTTTGTCAATCAGGCGCCGCAAAATGCGCGACACCAAAAAGGCGGCCAGCACCACCACAAAGCCCACCCCGAGTTCGCGGGTGAAGGTCTTGAGCATCAACAGGTATTCGGGCATAAGCGCGGACAAAAAAGAAGGGGGTGAGAAATTCAAGGGCGCCACGGTACCACGCCAAGCCGGCTCAGTGGCCGGCGGCAAGGCCGCGCTGCAGCGCATTTTGGGTACCATGCGGGGTAATTTCGCCCGGGCCCAGCGCCCCCGACACTTCAGAACGGCCCGCCACCATGAATCTTTTCATACAGCGCAGAAAAGCTATTCAATTTATAGCTACTTGTGCAATAGCAGCAAGGGCTACAGCCTCTTTTGCCATAAATCCTGTGGTAAGTGCGGCACCGTTTGACCCCAGCTATGCGGCGTGGGACGCCTTGTTGGCCCGGCATGTCAAGTGGCTGCCCGACCAGCGTCAATCGCGCGTGGACTACAAGGGCTTTGCCACGGACCGCGCCGCGTTGCAGGGGGTGCTGGCGCAGTGGTCGGCGGTCACGCCGGCGGCGTTTGCGGCCTTCAGCCCGGCGCAGCAAATGGCGTTTTTGATCAACGCCTACAACGGCTTCACGGTGGAGCTCATCCTCACCGCTTACCCGCAACTCAAGTCCATCAAAGACCTGGGTTCGGTGTTCAAGGCGCCCTGGAAAAACCGCTTTTTCACCCTGCTGGGCGAGCCGCGTCACCTGGACTGGATTGAGCACGAGCAACTGCGCCCGCGCTACTCCGACCCCCGGGTGCACGCCGCCGTCAACTGCGCCAGCATTGGCTGCCCGGCCTTGCGGCCCGAGGCTTTCACAGCGTCCAAGCTGGAGGCGCAGTTGAACGACGGCCTGCAGCGCTTCATGGCCGACCGCACCCGCAACCGCTATGCCGACGGCAAGCTGCAGGTCAGCATGATCTTCAAGTGGTTCCGCGAAGACTTTGAAAAAGGCCACCAAGGCTACAGCCGCGTGGAAGACCTGATGGCCCGTTTTGCAGCGCAACTGGCCGACCAGGCCTCAGACCAGGACAAGATCAGGGCCAAAACCGTGCCTGTGAGCTACCTGGACTACGACTGGTCGCTCAATGACACCGGGCGCTGATATGCAGGCCCATCCGCCCACCCTGGTGCTGTTCAATTACGACTGGGACCAACGCGCCTTTGCCGCGCTGGCAGACCAGTGGCCGCACCGCAGCGCCGGGTTTGACCTGTTCACATTCCCCAGCAACGTGCAACTGGCCTGGTTTGACATGGCGCGCTTCACCAACCGGTGGGCCCGGCGCGCCAAGCGCCTGGGTCTGAAGGCTGTGGTGTCCAACCACGAACAGTTTGGCGCCTTGGCCGCCGCCCTGTTGGCCGAGCGCATGGGCTGGCCCGGCACGCCGGTGCAGGCGGTGCTGGCCTGCCAGCACAAGCTGTACGCGCGTGAAGTGCTGGCGCAAGTCTGCCCCGAAGCCAATGTGCCCTTTGCCCGCCTGCAGGCCGAGTACGGCGGCCCGGTGCCCACCGACTTGCGCTACCCCTTGTTCGTGAAGCCTGTGAAAGCCGCTTTTTCAGTGCTGGCGCGCACCGTGCACAAGCACGAGGAACTGCACCGCCACACCCGCTTTGGCGGCTGGGAGCTGTGGGTGATTCGCCACCTGGTAGAACCGTTTGAGCGGGTGCTGCGCGAGCGCCTGCCGCAGGTGAGCAGCGCCCACAGCCTGATGGTGGAGCAGCCGGTGGACGCGCCGCAGTACTGCCTGGACGGCTATGTGTTCAACGGCGAAATGCACCGCCTGGGCGTGATTGGCGTCGACATGTACCCCGGCACCCAGGCCTTCATGCGCTGGGACTACCCCAGCCGGCTGGCACCGGAGGCCGCAGATCGGGCCACTGAAGTTGCGCGGCGTTTTCTGGCGGCGGTGGGCTTCACGCACGGCCTGTTCAACATGGAGTTTTTCCACGACCCGCAAACGAACCAGTTGACCGTGATTGAGTTCAACCCGCGCATGGCCTCGCAGTTTTCTGACCTGTACCAGCGCGTGGACGGCATTGACCTGCACGCCATTGCGTTGAGCCTGGCGCACGGGCAAGACCCGCAAGCGCTGCCCCGTGCCCAGCCCACCGCGGGCGCGGCCGCCAGTTTTGTCTACCGGTTTTTTGACACCGAGCGCATGCCGCCCATGCCCAATGCGCGCCAGCGTCAGGCGCTGCACCAGGCGTTTCCTGACGTGCTTTTGCTTGAATTCCCCAAGTCCAAAGGCTCTACCGAGCGTGACTACAAGTGGCTGGGCAGCTACCGCTACGGCATCATGCATTTGGGCGGCGCTGACGCCGCCGACCTGCGCCAGCGCTGCGAACAGGCCAGCGCCTTGCTCGGCTGGCCCGCGCCTTATGCCGACCTGCACCCCGAACCGTTGGCACCGTCTACGGAACTTCACCGGGCTGCGGCGTCTCTGAGTTCGCATGCTGCCCCACTGGTTTCCCAAGGCGCGGCTACTTCTTCTTTTATTTCTTTCAAGGAACTGTCCTGATGACCGCTTTTTCTGCTCTTTCTCTGGTGCGCCCTTTCACCGCGCTGGCCTTGGTGGTCGCGCTCAGCGGCTGCGGTGCCATCGTGGCGCAAAACCCCTCGGGCAGCCTCAAACCGGTTAACGCCGTGGCCGAAAACGCCGAAGGCCGTCTGTTCTTGAAAGGCGCCGATGTGGTGGCCTACTTCACCCAGGGTGCTTACGCCCAGGGCAACCCGCAATGGCGCAGCCAGCACGAGGGCGTGGACTTCCGCTTTGCCAGCGCCGAGCACAAGGCCCTGTTTGACAAAGAGCCGGCCAAATACCTGCCCCAATACGGCGGCTACTGCGCCAACGGCATCGTCTACGGCATCCCGTGGGGCGGCGATGCCGACACCTGGAAACTGATCGACGGCAAGCTGTACATCTTTGGCGGGCAGGGTTCCAAAGACGGTTTTGAGTTGGATGAAAAAGCCAACATCGCGCTGGCCGACAAATATTGGGCTGAAGAAGTGCGGGGCAGCAACAGCTTCATCCAGCGCACCAAACGCCTGGTCTTCAAAGTGCCGCACTACAAAACTGGCGAAGAGATTGCCGCGCTGGTGGCGGCCGCCAAAGCCAAGCCTTGAGCGAAGCTGCACTTGCACAACAGGCCGGGCCGGTCAATTCACAAACCGGTTTTGCTTGATCCCCACTGGTCAAGCAGCCGCTGGTCGTGTGCGCTTTCGGCTTCGATGGTGTCTTGCGGCAGTTGTTTGAGACATTCTTCCAGCGCCTGCGGGTCGAGCTTTTCAACCGGTTGCGACTTGAGCTGAACTTGCGGGGACGCTCCGTCCCAGGCAAACGGGTTGCGAAACGCAGGTGGGTCAGGCAGGCAGTCGTCTTTGTAGGTCGGGGTGCCGTCTGATGCAAAGGGCGAGAACGAAATGGTTTTTTCAAAAACCAATGGCTTGCCCGTCGGGGTGGGGGGCGAAGGCGGCATGTTTTCAATGGCCTTGCGGGCCAGTTGCTCAGCAACCTTGGAAGTGCTCCAAAGCGTTTCCAGCTTGGTCAAGGTGCCATCCGGCGCAATTTCCAGCCGAAACCGCACCAGTCCCTGGTCTGGCCCCTCCACAGCAGTGCCCATCATGCTGCGGACCTGCTGACCCCAGGTGTGCCGGTAGCCCTTGCTGTTTTTGAGTGCGTATTGGGCAGCAAATGCCCATTCTTGGGCCGTTGGGGCAGGAGGCGCATCCTGGGAGGCCGGTTGACGCGCCGTCATGGGGGGCGCCACAGGCTCGTCGTGCGGCACTTGAATGGCAGGTTCCGCAGAAGAAACTTGTTTTGTGGCGAGCGTTTGGTGGGCGGGCGCAGGGAAGTTCTTCTCTGGCGACGATAAGACCTCCAGAAAAACGATTTTCTCCTCGGCTTTGGGCGTGTCCGGCTTGTCGATGAGCCTGACCTGGTTGTTGCTGACAAGTGAAAACACCAGGGCATGAAGCGCCACGGAGAAAAGAGCAGCGAGAAAGAAGTGGTTTTTGTTGAGCTGCATGAACTGCCGATGCCTGGGTGCGCGGTTGTGCTTGCGTTTTGGCTGAAAGCGTCTGCCATTTTCCCCAAAGCAGAGACACCTGCTGTTAAGCGCGGGTGACGCTGGCGATGTTTGCCACCGGCAGGCCTGCCTTTTGCCATTCAGAGAAACCACCTTGCAAATACTTGGCATCCTTGCCCATGGCGCACAAGGTTGCAGTGAGGCCCTGGCTGACTTCGTGCCCGTGCACACAAAAAAACACCACCTGCCCCGGCAAGGCTGCCACCTCGTCTTTCCAGTCGAGCCAGAGCGCGGGGTCGCGCCAGATTGATTTTTCAATGCGTATACCAGAGGCTTGACGTGCGCCCTCCCTGCGGACATCAATGAGCGTGGGTTGTTTGGACTCCATCAGGCAACGTGACAAGGTGGCAACTGACATAGACGTCATGGCGTTCTCCAACACAGCTTACAAAAGTTGCACGAGCAGGCCCGCCACCGCACTGGCTGCAATGACATGGATCACATTGCGCTTGAAGCGAAACAGGGCAACGGCGGCGCCCAAGGCAATCAGTGCAGAGACCGCATCAAAACGCCCGTCAAACCCCTTGGGCCACAAAACGTGGTAGCCAAAGAACAGAGCCAAATTCAGAATCACGCCCACCACGGCTGCGGTGATGGCGGAGAGCGGTGCGGTGAACTTGAGGTCGCCGTGGGTGCTCTCCACCAACGGGCCTCCTGCCAGAATGAACAGAAAAGACGGCAAGAAAGTGAACCAGGTCACCAGACACGCCGCCACCATGCCCGCCAGAAACAAAGCATCCGGGCCGAAAACGGCTTTGACATAAGCGCCCACAAAAGCCACAAAGGCCACCACCATGATGAGTGGCCCCGGTGTGGTTTCCCCCAGGGCCAGGCCATCCATCATTTGTGTGGGTGTGAGCCATCCGTAATGACTGACCGCGCCTTGGTACACATAGGGCAACACGGCATAAGCACCGCCAAAAGTCAGCAACGCTGCCTTGGTGAAGAACCAGCTCATTTGCGTCAGCGGGTGGTCCCAGCCGTAACTTGCGGTCAGAAACGCCATGGGCACGGCCCACAGCAAAGCCCCCACCACGAGAGTTTTTGCCAGGCGAACCCAGCTGAATTGGGCATGCGCCGGCGTGGGCGTGTGGTCGTCGATGAGCGCCGGGCCAAAAGCCGCGTCGGCCTTGCCATGACCGCCGCCGGCTTTGAACTTGTCAGGTGCGACCCGCCCGCCCACATAACCCACCAGTGCTGCTGCCACCACGATGGCGGGGAACGGAATGTTGGCGGCAAAAATCGCAATGAAAGAGGCTGCGGCGATGGCCCACAACCAGTTGTTCTTGAGCGCGCGGGCGCCAATGCGGTGTGCCGCCTGGACCACAATGGCCGTCACCGCGGGCTTGATGCCATAAAACAGGCCCGCCACCAGCGGCAGGTCGCCAAAAGCGATATACACCCACGACAGCACGATCAGGATCAAGAGCGACGGCAGCACAAACAAGGCCCCGGCCACAATGCCGCCCCAGGTCCGGTGCATCAGCCAGCCAATGTAGGTGGCCAACTGTTGGGCCTCCGGGCCGGGCAGCATCATGCAATAGTTCAGGGCATGAAGAAAACGCCGTTCAGAAATCCAGCGCCGGTTCTCCACCAGCTCCTGGTGCATGATCGAAATTTGTCCGGCGGGCCCGCCAAAGCTGATGAAACCCAGCTTGAGCCAAAACAAAAATGCCTGCCAGAAACTCACGGGTTGTGGTGTCTGATCCGGTACCTGCACCGGTGTTGCAGCCGCTTGATGAGCAGCTTTTTTGGTCATCATTGGCTTGCCTGGCCGAAGCTGGTCAACAAGCCGTCGAACACGGTTGATGCGGCCAGCAGCAACTGGTCATCGTTTGAGATGCTCTCGCGCATGCCATTCAAAACGCTCTCGATGCCGGCGGCCTCTGGCGGCTGCACGCCACCCACATCGAGGTAATGCACCAGCAACCCAAGGCGCGCAATGGCGGGTTGATCGAGCCCAAAGCTTGCAGCCAGTACCTCAAAGGTGACCCGGCTGCCCAGGTGGCTGAATGTGGCGCCATCAAAGTCGAACCCAAGTGCGTCTGGCGGGCAGTCTGCGGGGCGGGCCAGCCACAGCATGCGGGCTTGCGGGTCAATCAACCGTTGGATCAACCAGGCACTCGCCAAGCGGTCCACCCATGGGCGCTCTCGCGTGGCCCACAGACGGCCTTGGTAGTCCGTGATGTCAAGACGTGCCATGCGCCCGTCTTGGGCTTGGGGTTCACCGGGCGACAGGGCGCACTCGCAGGCCAACTCCAGTTCACGCAAAGCATGATCGACCTGGCGTTGCGCCTCGCCTGGAAAGAAGTCCGTCGCGATGAGGTGGACAAAAGATTTACGCAGTTTGCGAGCCTGCCGCATGACGTCTTGCGCGGAGTCGGTTGCCAGTCGCTGTTTGACCTGATTGACCTCTGACAGCAACGCGGCGAAGTCACCGCCCCGGTCAAACAGGGCGGCGAAGTTGGCGCCTTCGGGCTCCTCCACACGCAGCACATGAGCGCTACCGCCGCCATCGCGCACTTCTGAGGCCAGGCCCTCCAGGGTGGCCCGGCAGCTTTCGCGCTCAGGCATCAGGTAAACCCCGTCCCTCAGCACGGCGGCACCGGATGCTTTGAGCGCCCGCCAGGCGCGTTGGCGCAAGGTGGCGTTTTCGGTGGGCAAGGTGGTGATGAGCGACAGCCATTTATTCATGAATTGAAGTCTACATTAGTGTAGATATAAGTTCAATTTATGCAGAGTGTCTGTGTGTCAACCAGATGGCCAGTTACTTGGCTTCCCCAGAGCCGTGCAAAAAATCGGTATTCCCGTTTGGCCGACTGCCCCACGGTGCCGTCCTGTGTGCGCCGCCACACAGACGCCCGCTCAACGCATCGCCATAGTCCACGACATTGCCGAGGGCTTATGTCAAGCCCCCTATGTCTGGAAGAAAACTATGAATGCACTGTTGAGAAACGCCTTGCTGGTGGCCGTGGTGGCCATCACCACCCAGGCAAGCGCCCAGGTTACTTTTTATGAGCGCAATAACTTTGAAGGCCAGTCGTTCACCGCTGACCGGCCTGTTGCCAACTTTGAGCGCGTTGGTTTCAATGACCGCGCCTCGTCGGCGGTGGTCACCCAAGACCGCTGGGAGGTGTGTGAAGACGCGCGTTTCGGTGGCCAGTGTGTGGTGTTGCGCCCCGGGCGCTACGGCTCGCTGGCGGCGATGGGGCTGAACGACCGGGTGTCGTCGGTGCGCAGCGTGCGCCAGGACGCGCGCATTGATGAAGACCGCTATGCCCCCATGCCCGCGGCGGCGCAGGTGACCTTTTATGAGCGCAAGAGCTACCAAGGCCGCTCTTTCACCACTGACAAATCCATCAACAACTTTGCGCGCCGGGGCTTCAATGACCGGGTGTCCTCGGTGGTGGTGGTGGGCGGCCCGTGGGAGGTGTGCGAAGACGTTCGCTTCAAGGGCCGTTGCGTC
>CAZLRQ010000071.1:0-10872 GCA_964562035.1 uncultured Rhodoferax sp.
TGGTCTTGTTTTTCATCACGTTTGTGATTTTGACCTTGTCAAAAATTTTGCTGTCACAGCTTAAGAAGAGCGAAGGAGCCAAATCATGATGGCCAATAAGATGGACGCAAAGGCGGTTGCTACCGAGCGGGCGCGCGAGGCGCGTTACGCCCAACGCAAACTGGTGAATCGGATCGCCTTGACGCTGTCCTTGTCGGCCATGGTGTTCGGCTTGTTTTGGTTGACCTGGATCTTGTACGAGACTGTTCGCCTGGGCGTGGGCGGTTTGACCATGGACACCTTGAGTCAAATGACACCACCGCCGAACGAAGACGGCGGCTTGGCCAATGCCATTTACGGTTCATTCTTGATGGTGATGCTGGCCACCTTGGTGGGCACGCCCATTGGTGTGATGGCGGGTATTTACCTGGCTGAGTTCGATACCAAAGGCTGGTTGGCGTCAACCACGCGCTTTGTGAACGACATTTTGTTGTCTGCCCCTTCCATCGTGATCGGTTTGTTTGTGTACGCGGTTGTGGTGACACGTTTCAAGTCGTTTTCGGGCTATGCCGGAATCGTGGCGCTGGCCATTATTGTGATTCCGGTGGTGATTCGCACCACCGAAAACATGTTGCAGTTGGTACCACCGGGTCTGCGTGAAGCCGCTTATGCACTGGGTGCGCCCAAGTGGAAAGTCATTTTGAGTATCACGCTTCGGGCAGCCCGAGCTGGCGTGGTCACCGGGGTTCTGTTAGCGGTGGCGCGTATTGCCGGTGAAACCGCACCGCTGCTGTTCACTGCGCTGAGTAACCAATTCTGGACATCGAGCTTGAGCCAGCCCATGGCCAGTTTGCCGGTGACGATTTTCAAGTTCGCCATGAGTCCTTATGAGAATTGGCAAAAACTTGCGTGGGCCGGTGTTTTCATCATCACGTTAGCGGTTTTGGGTCTCAACATCCTTGCTCGGGTCATGACCCGCAGCAAGATTTGAGCGAATGCCTGTCCTCCCATTCTGAAAAAGAGTAACCATGTCTATCGTCATTGATACACCCGAAAAAACCAAAATTTCGGTTAAAAATCTGAACTTTTACTACGGTAAATTTCACGCTCTGAAAAATATCAACCTGGAAATTCCAGAGAACAAAGTTACCGCGTTCATTGGGCCGTCGGGCTGCGGCAAGTCGACGCTGCTGCGTATTTTCAACCGCATGTTCGAGTTGTACCCCGAGCAGCGTGCCGAGGGCGAGATCTTGCTGGATGGCGAGAATTTGCTCACCAGCAAAAAGGATGTGGCGCTGTTGCGGGCCAAGGTTGGCATGGTGTTTCAGAAGCCAACACCGTTTCCCATGTCGATTTTTGACAACATTGCGTTTGGCGTCAAATTATTCGAGTCTCTCAACACCACTGACATGGAAGAGCGCGTTGAATGGGCTTTGCGCAAAGCCGCGCTTTGGACCGAGGTCAAAGACAAGCTCAACCAAAGCGGCTCCAGCCTGTCCGGAGGGCAGCAGCAACGTCTGTGCATTGCACGCGGTATTGCCATCAAACCTGAGGTCTTGCTGCTGGATGAGCCTTGCTCGGCGCTGGACCCCATTTCAACCGCCAAGGTTGAAGAGCTGATCACCGAGCTGAAGAACGATTACACCGTCGTTATCGTGACGCACAACATGCAGCAGGCGGCCCGCTGCAGCGACTACACGGCTTACATGTACCTGGGTGACTTGATGGAATTTGGCTCAACCGAGCAAATGTTCTTCAAGCCCACGCGCAAAGAAACTGAAGATTACATTACCGGCCGGTTCGGCTAAGGAGACAGTCATGCCTGAAAAACACCTTTCCACTCAGTTTGACAGCGAATTAAGCGCGGTATCTACCCGTGTGATGGAGTTAGGCGGTCTGGTTGAGTCGCAGATCCGGCAGGCGATCTACGCCCTGTCCCAGTTCAGTGTTGAGGTGGCTAACGAGGTTACCGCTGCAGAGGCGCGTGTGAATGCGATGGAAGTCGACATCGACCGTGAACTCTCCAGCATCATTGCGCGGCGTCAGCCTACTGCGCGTGACCTGCGCCTGTTAATCGCCATCTCCAAAACCACAGCCAATCTAGAGCGGGTGGGCGATGAGGCGGAAAAAATTGCGCGCATGGTTCGTTCAATCATCAACAGTGGCGCACCGCGGTCTTTGCCTTCACTTGAGTTACGGGTGGCCGCCGACCTGGCGTCTGGACTGTTGCGCAAGGCGCTCGATGCGTTTGCCCGGCTTGATACTGCGGCTGCAGTGTCGATTCTCAAAGAGGACGACCTGATTGATAAGGAGTTTGATGGCTTTGTCCGCAAGCTCATCACTTACATGATGGAAGACCCACGCATGATTTCCCCGAGCCTGGATTTATTGTTTCTGGCCAAGGCCATCGAGCGTATTGGTGATCACGCCAAAAATATTGCGGAATTCATCATTTATGTGGTCAAGGGCGCTGACATTCGGCACACCTCAATTGAGCAAATTGAGTCGGTTTTGAAATGAGACAGCAGCCCGGTGTTTTGATCGTCGAGGACGAATCCGCTATTGCCGAGCTCATCGCGGTTAACCTTCGTCACAACGGGTTTCGTCCTACCTGGGCCATGGACAGTGCATCAGCACAGCGTGAACTTGATGCCGTTTTGCCTGACGTCATTTTGTTGGACTGGATGTTGCCAGGTGACAGCGGACTGGTGCTGGCCAAGCGTTGGCGCGCCAACCCACGTACCAAAGATGTTCCCATCATCATGCTGACCGCACGAGGCGACGAGATGGACCGGGTGGCTGGGTTGGACGCCGGTGCTGATGACTACATGGCCAAGCCTTTTTCGACCAAGGAACTATTGGCCCGCGTGCGTGCAGTCTTGCGCCGGCGTGCACCCGAGCAGACCGGTGGCGTGGTCTCGGTCGGCGGCTTGTTGCTTGATGCGTCGACTTACCGTGTGTCTTTCAATGGCCAGATGTTGAAGCTCGGGCCCACCGAGTTCAAGTTGCTTCACCATTTAATGACGCATGCCGAGCGCGTGCACAGCCGTTCGCAGTTGCTGGACAAGGTGTGGGGTGACCATGTGTTCATCGAAGAGCGCACGGTGGATGTGCACGTCAAGCGCTTGCGTGAGGCCTTGGGCAGTGGCGCCGGTTCGATGATCGAGACCGTGCGGGGCGCGGGTTATCGTCTGTCAGTGCAGTCCCTGCCCGTGCCGGTTCATCCCTCTGGTGTTTCCAGTCTGCCCCAGCAGGCCAGCGTTTGACATTGCTTCTCTCCAGCGGTTCACCTTTGGGTCGCGCTGATCGGGGTTCATGATGATTTGGCGGTTTCTGACCTTTTTGGCATGTCAGTGTGCGGGTGCCTTGGCGGGGTGGTACCTCTCTCGCTCCATGAGCCCAACCACAGGCGCGCTGTTGGGTGGCATGCTCGGTGGCGTGGGTTGGTTTGTGCTGGACATGACCCGCAGTGTTCGGCTGTTGCGTTGGTTGCGAATCGGTGACACCTCTGACGTGGCCATGCGAACGGGCGTGTGGGGTGAAATTTCGGACCGTGTCAGGCGCTTGCTACGGCTGCGCGAGCAGGAGTCCCGTGACGCTAAAAACCGGTTGCATGATTTCTTGGCAGCGCTTCAGGCGTCACCTAACGGGGTGGTGTTGCTGGACGCGGAGGGGCAGATTGAGTGGTTTAACCAAACGGCGGCGGGCCACTTTGGCTTGGATGCCTCGCGTGATTTGTTGCAACACTTTGCCAATCTGGTACGCGACCCTGGGTTTGCCAATTACTTTGCCGGCCATGATTTTCAGCAAGATGCCTTGATGCCAGGCCGGCAAAGTACGCCGTCTCGGCCTGTTAATTTGTCGGTCCACCTCCATCCCTATGGCGATGGGAGGTTGCTGTTGCTGTCCCGCGATGTCACGGCGGTAGAGCAGGCCGAGGCCATGCGGCGCGATTTTGTCGCCAACGTGTCGCATGAAATCAGAACGCCACTGACCGTGCTGAGCGGGTTTGTTGAAACTCTGCTGACGTTGCCTCTCGTAGAGGAAGAGCGAACCCGGTACTTGACTTTGATGTCCCAGCAGGCGGCGCGCATGCAGACGCTCGTGAGTGATTTGCTCACGCTGTCTCGCCTGGAAGGCAGCCCACTGCCGGGCAGCGCGGAGTGGATGTCAATGCCCGCCCTGATGCGGCAGTTGGAGGTTGAAGGCCATGCCTTGTCGTCGGTACTTACCGCGCAGAGTGGCCAGTCGCAGACCCTGATTTTTGATTGCCAGCTTCAGGGGGAAATTGCGGGTTCCCCGCACGAATTGTTCAGTGCGTTGAGCAATCTCGTTGGCAATGCGATTCGCTATACCCCCGCCACGGGGGATATTCAGGTGCAAGTTCGCGTGGTAGCTGATGGCCGGGCCGAGTTTGCGGTGACGGATACCGGGCTGGGCATTGCGCCCGAGCATTTGCCGCGGTTAACCGAGCGTTTTTACCGGGTTGACCGCAGTCGGTCGCGTGACACCGGTGGCACTGGCCTGGGCTTGGCAATCGTTAAACACGTGGCTCAGCGCCATGGCGCTGAGTTGAAGATCGAAAGCATACCGGGCAAGGGGTCGACTTTCAGGGTGCTTTTCCCGGCCAGCCGCGTCAGGTTATTCGCAGACACCCTCTCGTCAGTTTCTGCTGGATAAGCGTCGGAAGACCATGAGGTCTTCATTGCGGTCTGAAGGATGGCGCAGGGCGCTGTGAAATTTCCATTGGTTCAGATCAACGACCTTGGCTAGGCTTGGCATGGCGTCTTTGTCGACAATTAACCAAGGGCAACTGGGCTCGGTTCCCGCGGGTTTGAGATTCAATTTGCCATGGAATCTGAACGCGGCAATTTGTCCACGGTTAAGACCGTGGGCCTCAACGCAGGACGGCGGCTGCTTCATGACCACCAAGGTCCGCCGAACCAGCGGTGCGTAGCTTCGGGCAAAGTCCAGCAGTGGCAACCACAGGGTCATTAATAAGAGCCAACACAGGGCGGCGCCACCGGCCGGCAATACCAGACTTTTCCAGAGCGCATTTCGGTGGCGCCCCACCCGCCAAGTGACCAGCCAGACCCAAATCAGCGTGGCCACGAGCGCCAGCGCAAAGGGAAACACAGTGAAACTGGGCTCGAACCCCGGTGCCAGGCGGGCCACGTTAGCCGCTGGCTTCGGCGGTACGCCAGTTTGCATAGCCACCCAGATCACCCAGATGATCAAGGCACAACCCGAGAAAAACAGCAGCGTGAACCAGTCAATCAAGGCTGCCACACTGCGCCTGAGCGTCGGCAGGGCAAAGGCGGCCAGCGCGGCCAAAGCGGGCAGGGCCAAAAGCAAAGAGCGGTCTGCCGATGCGGTGGTCAGTGTGGCCGCCACCGCAACACCAGCAAACCACACAGGCAACGCCAGATGCCGGCTCGGCGCCCCACCGCGGATCCACTGGTAGCGCCAGCGCCACAAGGTCCACAGCGCCAGAGGCCAGGCAGGCCAGGTAAACCACAGCAGCAAACGACCCAAGCGGCGCCATTCCGGCCAGTTGGCATGCGGTAAGGCCACGCGCCAACGCCACAGCTCAAGCGCGTAAGCCAGTAGCGCAATCAAGCCAGTCGCAATGACCAAGCCAGCGGCCAGCAGCATTTGACGCCTTTTCTGGTTTGGCTCTGTGGGACGATCCAGCAAATAAATCAAGGCACTGCCGACTCCCAAACACAGTGCTATGGTCGGTGCCCCCGAGAGGGCCAAACCAGCCAAACCTACCACTGCGGCCACTGCTGGCCAGAGTGTGTGAAAGGGCAGCGCCGCTACGCTGTAAAACAGCAGCGCGGTGAACGCGAGTTGTGCCAGCGCCGGGGTGGTTTCGTGCGACAACTGGGCCAGGCCCAGGCAGGCGACGAGCGCCAGGAGACCACCGTCTGCCATGGCCCGTGCATAGTCGGCGGGCTGTGCCTCGCCGCCAAAGGCAAAGGCCACCGGTTGCGCTTGCGGACTCCGCGCAAGGTAGTAAGTACCGTACCAGGTGGCAATCAGGCTCAGTGTCAGTAGCAGAACAAAGGGCAGGCGTGCCGCCAGATCAGGTGTTAGCCAACCTTGGGTCACTGAGATGGCCCAGGCGCCCAGCCAGTAGGGCAACAAGGCGTCAACCTCGGGCGCCAGCCCCATTAGCTTCGGTGCAAACCAACTGCCTTTGCCCGCCGCCAGCTCCGCCATGTAACCAAAGGCGGTCATGTCGGCACTGCGCCAGGGCACACGGCCGAAAAAACCTGGTAGCACGTAAGCCAGGCAAAACAGCATAAGTGCCAGCCGGGGCAGTCGCTGCACGGCGCCTTGGGCAACGATGGCGGGGGTGGGGTGGTTCACGCTGAAACGTTGAGGTTTTGGAAAAGAATTCTTTGAGCTGGTGTGGTCAAAGTTGGACGCCTATGCTGGGAAAATAAAAAAGGCAGCGCGGTTGCCCGAGCTGCCTTTTTTTGGACCGCAAGCGGTCGCCAGCTTACTCAGCGGCGGCAGGTGTTGCGACTTTACCCTTGCCGAAACGGTTGCGGAAGCGCTCAACGCGTCCACCCATGTTGTCCACGGACTTCTGTGTACCGGTGTAGAACGGGTGTGACTCGCTGGTGGTGTCCAGCTTGTACAAAGGCAGCTCGCGGCCGTCTTCCATCTTGATCATCTCTTTGGCGTTGGCGCAAGAGCGGGTCACGAACTGGAATCCATTGGACATATCCTGGAAACACACTTCGCGGTAATTGGGGTGAATGCCTTCTTTCATATCTTCTCCATCAGTTGCGCTAGCCGCCTCAAACCCTCGCACAAACCATTGTGCAATTCAAAGCCTGAAGTACTTGTCGCGAAAACCCTAAATTATAGATCAGCCGCCCCGACGCATCATGTCGAAGAATTCGCCGTTGGTTTTGGTCGCCCGCATTTGCTTGAGCACCATCTCCATGGACTCGATTTCGTCCATGTTGTAGAGGAATTGCCGCAAGATGCGTGTTTTTTGCAAAATTTCGGGGGCCAGCAACAACTCTTCGCGGCGGGTACCGCTGCGGTTGAGTTGAATGGACGGAAACACGCGCTTTTCGTAAAGGCGGCGGTCCAGGTGAATCTCGCTGTTGCCAGTGCCTTTGAATTCTTCAAAGATCACTTCATCCATGCGGCTGCCCGTGTCGATTAGGGCGGTGGCGATGATGGTCAGCGAGCCGCCTTCTTCTACGTTACGGGCGGCGCCCAGGAAGCGCTTGGGGCGCTGCAGGGCATTGGAGTCCACGCCGCCCGTCAGCACTTTGCCGCTGGAAGGCACTACGTTGTTGTAAGCACGGGCCAACCGGGTGATGGAGTCCAGCAAAATCACCACGTCTTTTTTCAGCTCGACCAGGCGCTTGGCGCGCTCGATCACCATTTCAGCCACGTGCACGTGGCGTGCGGCGGGTTCGTCAAAAGTGGACGCAATCACCTCGCCTTTGACCGTGCGCTGCATCTCGGTCACCTCTTCAGGGCGCTCGTCGATCAGCAGCACCATCATGTGGCTGTCGGGGTAGTTGGCTGAAATGGCGTGGGCAATGTGCTGCATCATCACCGTTTTGCCGCTTTTGGGCGGTGCCACCAGCAAAGCGCGCTGGCCTTTGCCGATGGGCGCGATGATGTCAATGATGCGGCCCGTGATGTTCTCTTCGCCCTTGATCTCCCGCTCCAGCTTCATCTGCTCTTTGGGGAACAAAGGCGTCAAGTTCTCGAACATCACCTTGTGTTTGTTCTCTTCGGGTCCCCCGCCGTTGACCTTGTCCAGCTTGTTCAGGGCAAAGTAGCGCTCGCCGTCTTTGGGCGTGCGCACTTCACCTTCAATCATGTCACCCGTGTGCAGATTGAAGCGACGAATCTGACTGGGGCTGATGTAGATGTCGTCCGTGCTGGCGGTGTAGCTGGTGTCCGGGCTGCGCAGGAAACCAAAACCATCGGGCAAAATTTCCAGCACGCCATCGGCAATGATTTGCTCGCCAGTGCGGGCGCGCTTCTTGATGATGGCGAACATCAGCTCCTGCTTGCGCATGCGGCCGGTGTTTTCAATCTCAAGCTCTTCAGCTTGCTTGAGGACTTCGGACACGTGCAGTGCCTTGAGTTCGTTTAAGTGCATGGAATGACCCAGATGGGGAGTTGTACGAAATGCGGGGGGAGGTTTGGGTGAAGCGGGGCGGTAGCCGCAGCTTCAAGGTTCTAAACCGGGAACTCGAACCGGCTAGGGGTGCAAGCCAGTGAACTGTTGAGAATTATGACAGGAAAATTTTCACGGAAGGTCTTGCCAGGCCGGGCCCGGCAAGACGGGGAGCCATCAGGCCAGTTGCTGGTCGATGAACGCTGTCATTTGGGCCTTGCTCATGGCGCCCACTTTGGTCGCTGCCAATTGGCCGTCCTTGAACAGCATCAGTGTGGGGATGCCGCGAATGCCGAACTTGGCGGGAATGTCGCGGTTCTCATCCACGTTCATTTTGGTGATCTGCAATTTGCCTTCGTAGGCCGTCGCCACTTCGTCCAGGATGGGCGCAATCATCTTGCAGGGGCCGCACCACTCAGCCCAGTAGTCCACCAGCACGGGCTGTGTGGA
The DNA here is from genome assembly GCA_964562035.1 of uncultured Rhodoferax sp. Lineage (GTDB taxonomy): Bacteria > Pseudomonadota > Gammaproteobacteria > Burkholderiales > Burkholderiaceae_C > Rhodoferax. The sequence goes on from CAZLRQ010000071.1 coordinate 8,594, forward strand.
TTTCAAAACATCGGCTTCAAAAGAGGCGTCTGACACATGTTTGATGAGTTCACTGGCCATGGAGGTTCCTTGAAAATAATCGGTACGGGTAAAGTGGGGAAATTGTGACAGAAACCAATACCTGCGGCCGCCTGCCCCTCTCCTATGGCTGAAATAGCGAAAAAACATCATGCCGAGCGAGCCTGGGACCGTGCCATGGCGCAAATCCGGGCCGCGATGGCGCAACGCCAGGTGCACCCCTCCAGAGTCGTCGTTCTTGTGCCTTATGCCCAACTGATGGCGCAGGCCCGCAGCGCGTGGCGGCGCGGGGCCAGTGCCGGGTCGGCGCAGTTCGTGCCGCGGTTTGAGACCACCATGAACTGGACGCGCAGCCTGCGCGGTTTTGCGCCAGAGGGTGACGACTTGCGGCTGGACTCCGCCCGCGACGCGCTGACGGCCACGTCTTTGCTGTCGCGTGCCGGTTTGGCGGCACACCAGCAGGTGCTGGGGCAGCGCTTGATGGAGTCTGCCTGGAGCCTGGCCAAGGTGGCGGCGGCTGTGCCGCCCGAGGCGCGGGCGGACTGGGGCCTGCAACTGGGCGCCGAGCTGGCAGCTGGTTTGGAGGCCCCTGTGTTTGCCTTTGAGTCGGCCACTGCTCGCCTGGCTTTGGCCTGGGCGGCCAATTCCAGCTACCCCACGGACGCTGTGTTTGAAGCGCGTCCCGCTCTGTTGGTCGTTTTGGACGGTTTTCAGGCGGAGCCGCTCACGCTGGCATTGAAACAGGCCTGGGGCGAGTCTGTCATTTCTATTGCGCTGGCCCCGGATGAGCCCGAAGCCGCCCTCGATACATTGGCTCTGCACGCCGCATTGGATGCCGAAGACGAAGCGCACCGCGCCGCTGCCTGCGTGTTGACGCACCTCTCAAAGGGACGCAGCCCGGTCGCGCTGGTGGCGCAAGACCGCCAGCTCACGCGGCGCGTGCACGCCATGCTGGCCGGGCGTGGTGTGGCGGTGCGTGACGAGACCGGCTGGAAACTCTCCACCACGCGCGCCGCCGCCGCGCTGATGAGCCTGCTGCGCGCGACGGTTTGGAATGCCTCGACCGACGCCGTGCTGGATTGGCTCAAAAACGCCCCGGCCTTTGCCGCAGACGCCGTCACCGCGCTGGAGATCAGCCTGCGCCGCCGCGGCGAGCGCGACTGGGCCGCGGTGCCCAAGACCGAAGCCCTGGTGCAGCAAGTGCAGCCCCTGCGCGCGGGCCTGCAAGCGGGGCGCAGCCTGAGCCAGTGGCTGCTTGATTTGCGCCAGGCGCTGCAAAGCACCGGCCAGTGGCCCGCCCTGGAACAAGACGCCGCCGGGCAAGCCGTGCTGGACGCCCTGCGCTTGCGTGAGGGGGCCGAGCAAGAGTTTGCCGACGTGAGCGCCCGTTTTTCTTCGAGCGAATTCACCGCCTGGGTCAGCCAAACCCTGGAGGGCAGCAGTTTTTCACCCGACCACGCCGAGCCGGCGCAAGTGGTGATTCTGCCCATGAGCCAGTTGCTGGGGCGGCCTTTGGCGGCCGTGGTGTTGCCGGGTTGCGATGAAGTGCGCCTGCCCGTGTCGCCGGAGCCCCCGGGCTTGTGGACCCCCGAGCAGCGCAAGCTGCTGAACTTGCCGTCACGCGCTGAACTCGCCGAGGCCACCCGTGCCGCCTGGCACTACGCGTTGCAGTTTCCGCAAGTCGACATCTTGTGGCGCTTGAGCGAGGGCGGTGAGCACCTCATGGCCAGCGGCTTCGTGCAAGCGCTGCAACTCGGTCAGGCCCCGGTGCTGGCCGCCGACCCCAGCGCCCTGCGCCTACTCACGCCCCAGCCCTGCGCTATGCCCCGGCCCACGGGCGAGGCGGTGCCGCTAACCCGTTTGTCCAGCACCGCTTATGAAGACCTGCGCCGCTGCCCGTACCGCTTTTTTGCCCTGCGCCAGCTCAAGTTGCAGGCGTCGGACGAGCTGGACGCTGAAGTGGACAAGCGCGACTTTGGCAACTGGCTGCACGGCGTACTCAAGTCTTTTCATGAGGCCTTGCAACAGACACCAGCCCAGGACGAGACCACGCGCTTGGCCATGCTCAACCTGGCGGCCGAGCAGTCCACGCAGGCGCTGGGTTTGTCGCCCAGCGAGTTTTTGCCCTTTGCCGCCGCCTGGCCGCGCGTGCGCGCCGGCTACCTGCACTGGCTGACCGAGCATGAAGCCAGTGGCACCCACTTTGACGAGGCCGAAGTCTGGAAGGAAACCCCGTTGGGGCCCCTCACGCTGGTGGGCAA
>CAZLRQ010000072.1:0-10680 GCA_964562035.1 uncultured Rhodoferax sp.
GACCCCTGCAGTGTGAATGCAGTGCTCTACCCCTGAGCTAACCGCCCTGAATCTTGTTCAGTCTAGCCTCAAATTATAGCCATATTAAAGGGCTAATTTTCGCCAAAGCGTTTTCCCGGCGCTTGATTTGTCAATTTGCTGCAGAACCTCATCATGCGCGGCCGTTTCCAGCTCATTGGCAGCGAGGACTGGCAAGGCAATGACGTGCAAATCAACTTGTACCAATGGCTTAACGGACTGCTCTTCTGAACTGACCTCCATCAGCAAGGCATCCTGCCCACGCGTCAAGTTAATGTAGACATCCGCCAGCAACTCCGCATCAAGCAGCGCGCCATGAAGCGTGCGCCCCGAGTTGTCAACATCCAGCCGCGAACACAGCGCGTCCAGTGAGTTTCGCTTGCCGGGAAACATCTCCTTAGCCATGACCAGCGTGTCGACAACGCCTGTCACAAACGATTTGAACGGCGCACGACCAATGAGCGATAACTCCTTGTTCAGGAAACCCACATCAAACGCCGCGTTATGAATGATGACCTCGGCACCGTCCAAGTAAGCCAGAAATTCATCGGCGACGACGTCAAACTGGGGTTTGTCTTTCAGGAACTCGCTGGTGATGCCGTGCACCTTGAGCGCCTCTTCGTGACTCTCACGCCCGGGATTCAAGTAGTAGTGCTTGTTGTTGCCTGTCAGTTTGCGATTGAACAACTCGACACAACCAATTTCAATAACGCGGTCGCCGTTGTCAGGCGACAGGCCCGTGGTCTCGGTATCCAGGAATACTTGGCGCATAGATATCTCAGTGATCTGTTCCGATGGCGGTCAGTGATTTTCCTTGGCGTGATTGATGGAGTACTTGGGAATCTCCACCACCACATCTTTTTGCGCCAGAAAGGCTTGGCAGCTCAGGCGCGAGTTGGGCTCCAGGCCCCAGGCCCGATCCAACAGGTCTTCCTCGTTTTCATCAGGTTCATTGAGTGAGGCAAAACCCTCGCGCACGATGACGTGGCAAGTGGTGCAGGCGCAACTCATGTCACAGGCATGCTCAATGTTGATGTGGTTGTCCAACATGGCCTCGCAGATTGAGGTACCCGCAGGGGCCTTGATTTCAGCGCCCTGGGGGCAGTACTCGGGATGAGGCAGTATTTTGATGATGGGCATGGGGTAGTCCGTTGCGTCTTCGTCAGACGGTTTCAATATTTTTGCCAGCCAGCGCTTTTTGGATGCCACGGTTCATTCTCATGGCGGCAAACGCCTCGGTGCCCTTGGCCAGTGTCTGGGTCGTGGCTTCGATCAACGCGGCATCTTCCAACGGCAGACTGTCGCGCAGGGCGGTCATCAAGCCTTGGATTTGCGCCAATTCAGGTTCTGACAACAAGTCGCCATCGGCATTCAGCGCGCTGGTGGTGGCAAGCAACATGCGGTCCGCATCCACCCGAGCTTCAACCAGGGCGCGGGCCTTCATGTCTACTTCGGCGGTGGCAAAGCTGTCTTGCAGCATTTGAGCGATTTGCGCGTCGGCCAGGCCATAAGAGGGTTTGACATCAATGTGCGCCTCAACACCGCTGAGCTGCTCGCGGGCACTGACGCTTAACAAGCCGTCAGCGTCGACCGTGAAGGTGACCCGAATACGTGCCGCGCCAGCGGCCATGGGCGGAATGCCGCGCAGCTCAAACCGCGCCAAGCTGCGGCAGTCAGCCACCAAGTCACGCTCGCCCTGCACCACATGCAAGGCCAGCGCCGTCTGGCCATCTTTGTAGGTGGTGAAGTCCTGGGCCTTGGCGGTGGGAATGGTTTCATTGCGCAACACAATGCGCTCAACCAAACCGCCCATCGTTTCAATCCCGAGCGACAGGGGGATGACATCGAGCAACAGCAAGTCACCGGCGGTGTTGTTGCCCGCCAGTTGGTTGGCCTGAATGGCGGCCCCCAAAGCAACCACCTCATCCGGATTCAGATTGGTCAGCGGTTCCCGGCCAAACAGTTGGGCCACTGCCCGCTGAATTTGCGGCATGCGGGTTGAGCCGCCAACCATCACCACCCCTTGCACCTCGTCTGCGGTGAGCTTGGCATCGCGCAGCGCTTTGCGCACGGCGGTCAGCGTGCGCGCTGTCAGCGCCCGGGTAGCAGCCTCAAAATCAGTAAAATTTACATCAAAAGTGGCTGTAGCCCCCGCCAATACTGCGCTGAATGCTACTGAATTTGACTTTGACAAAGCCTCCTTGCACGCCCGCGCAGCGACTTTAACGGCAGCTTTATCGCTTGCTGTCAGGGCTGAAACGCCCATCTGGGTCAGCACCCAATCGGCCAATGCATGGTCGTAGTCGTCGCCACCTAGCGCCGAGTCCCCCCCGGTGGCGACCACCTCAAACACGCCCTGGGTGAGACGCAGTATCGAGATGTCAAAGGTGCCGCCACCCAGGTCAAAGATTGCATAGACACCCTCGCTGGCATTGTCCAGGCCGTAGGCAATGGCCGCAGCCGTGGGCTCGTTGATCAGGCGCAAGACATTCAAGCCCGCCAGTTGCGCGGCATCTTTGGTGGCTTGGCGCTGGGCATCGTCAAAGTAAGCGGGCACCGTGATCACGGCACCATAGAGGTCGTCATTGAAAGTGTCTTCAGCTCTGTAACGCAGGGTGGCCAGAATATCGGCACTTACCTCCACCGGCGATTTCTCGCCCTGCACCGTCTGGAGACCCAACATGCCGGGGTGGTCGACGAAGTGGTAGGGCAGTTTTTCATGCCCCGCTACGTCTTTGAGACCGCGCCCCATGAAGCGCTTGGCTGATGCCACGGTGTTCTCAGGGTCGAGCGCCAGCGTCTCTTGCGCTTCAAAGCCAATTTGCCGGCCGCCGCCGCTCAGATACCGAACCACCGACGGCAAAATCACGCGGCCTTGGGCGTCAGGCAGGCACTCAGCCACACCATTTCGCACAGATGCCACCAGCGAATGCGTGGTACCCAGATCAATGCCAACGGCAATGCGACGCTGGTGGGGGTCAAGGGATTGACCCGGCTCGGAAATTTGTAAAAGCGCCATCTTGTCTATCGTTGAAATCGGAACCTTATTGTCCCTGCTCTGAAGAATCTATCCGGTCAAGCCGCGCATCCACATCGCTGCCAAAACGCTCAATAAACATCAACGCCCTGACCTGCTGTACCGCACCGGCATAGTCGCGCTCGGTATCCAGCAAGTGCTCGCACCTATTCAAGCCCGCCTGCCGGGCCTCGGACACCTCACGTGCGAGATCAGCCAGTTCGTCTGCGCTGACAGCCTCTTCCAATGCCTCCCGCCAGGTCATTTGCTGCATTAAAAACTCACGCGGCATGGCGGTGTTGTTTTCAGCATTGACCGGGGCGGAGTGCAGCTCACATAAGTAAGCAGCACGTTTCATGGGGTCCTTCAAGCGCTGATACGCCTCGTTGATGCGGGCCGACCACTGCATGGCAATGCGTTGAGCCGCAGCACCCTGCGCTGCGAACTTGTCAGGGTGCGCCTCGCGCTGCAAATCTTTCCAACGAGTGTCAATGATCGCCCGGTCCTGTGTGAAGCGGGTGTCCAGGCCAAAGAGCTCGAAATCTGTAGACTGGAGATTCACACCCGAAACGACTCGCCGCATCCGCAACGGTCGCGCTCACGCGGGTTGTTGAATTTGAAGCCTTCGTTCAGGCCTTCGCGCACAAAATCGAGTTCGGTTCCGTCAAGGTAGGCAAAGCTTTTAGGCTCCACCAATACTTTGACACCATGGCCCTCAAACACCATGTCTTCGGGCTCAACCTCATCCACGTACTCAAGTTTGTAGGCCAAGCCTGAGCAGCCGGTGGTCTTGACACCCAGGCGCACACCCACGCCCTTGCCCCGTTTGGACAAATAGCGTGAAACGTGCCGGGCAGCAGCTTCTGTCAGGGTAACGGCCATGTCAGTGGGTCTGTGCTGAGGTGTGCTTCTGGCGGTAATCGTTTACAGCCGCTTTGATCGCGTCTTCAGCCAGGATGGAGCAGTGAATCTTCACGGGAGGCAGCGCCAACTCTTCGGCGATTTCGCTATTTTTCAAAGCAGCCGCCTGGTCAAGCGTTTTGCCCTTGACCCATTCGGTCACCAGCGAGGACGACGCAATCGCCGAGCCACAGCCGTAGGTCTTGAAGCGTGCGTCTTCGATCACACCGGTCTCAGGGTTGACCTTGATCTGCAACTTCATCACATCGCCACAGGCGGGTGCGCCCACCATACCGGTGCCAACAGAGTCATCACCCTTGTCAAAGGAGCCGACATTGCGGGGATTTTCGTAGTGATCCACCACTTTTTCAGAATAAGCCATTTCGTTTCTCCTGTTTACATTGCAAGTCCCAGAGTGCCTCTGGGGGGGAGTTGGTCAGTGCGCCGCCCATTGAATGGTGCTGATGTCAATGCCTTCTTTGTACATATCCCACAGCGGGCTCAGGTCGCGCAGCTTGGCCACATTGACCTTGATGGTTTCAATGGCGTAGTCGATTTCAGCCTCCGTGGTGTAGCGACCAATCGTCATGCGCAGGCTGCTGTGTGCCAACTCATCACTGCGACCCAACGCGCGCAGCACATAGCTGGGCTCCAAGCTGGCCGAGGTACAGGCAGAGCCACTGGATACCGCCAGCCCCTTGATACCCATGATCAGGGACTCGCCTTCCACATAGTTGAAACTCATGTTGAGGTTGTGCGGCACCCGCTTGTCCACATGGCCATTGATGAAGACTTGCTCGACATCTTTCAAGCCCGCCAACATGCGATCGTGCAACACACGAATGCGCGCGTTTTCGACCGCCATTTCAGCTTTCGCAATACGGTAGGCCTCACCCATGCCCACGATCTGGTGGGTAGGCAAGGTGCCGGAGCGCATGCCGCGCTCATGACCACCACCATGCATTTGCGCCTCAATCCGCACGCGGGGTTTGCGACGCACAAAAAGTGCCCCAATGCCTTTGGGGCCATAAGTCTTGTGCGCCGTCAAACTCATCAAGTCAACAGGCAAGGTGCTCATGTCAATGTCAACGCGGCCGGTCGCCTGAGCTGCATCCACATGAAAAATGATGCCTTTTTCACGACACAGAGTACCAATGGCCTGGATGTCCTGAATCACACCAATTTCGTTGTTCACGAACATCACGCTGGCCAAGATGGTGTCAGGGCGAATGGCGGCCTTGAAAACATCCAGGTCCACCAAACCGTCTGCCTGCACTTCAAGGTAAGTCACTTCAAAGCCTTGGCGCTCCAACTCGCGGCAGGTGTCCAACACGGCTTTGTGTTCGGTCTTGACCGTGATGATGTGTTTACCCTTGGTCTTGTAGAAACCCGCTGCGCCCTTCAGGGCCAGATTGTTCGACTCGGTGGCGCCGGAGGTCCACACAATTTCACGAGGATCTGCGCCAATCAGCGCCGCCACTTGTTCACGGGCATTTTCAACAGCAGCTTCCGCCTCCCAGCCCCAAGCGTGACTGCGCGAAGCCGGGTTGCCAAAGTGCTGGCGTAACCAGGGAATCATGGCGTCCACCACCCGCTCGTCGCAAGGGTTGGTGGCGCTGTAATCCATGTAAATGGGGAAGTGGGGGGTGGTGTCCATATCGTGAACTCGCTGCTGCTGTAAGTTAAAAGACGGTTTTCGCAATAACTGAATTTTTACAGTTTGGAAAATGAATTTCCGAGCGCGAAAACCGAGTTGGGGATGTTCATGCGGATGGGCTTGACCACAGGCATGTTGGAGATCGCTCGCTTCAGGGTCGGTTTGTCCTCAATTTGCAGGCCCTTTGCCAATTGGTCATCCACCAATTTTTGCAGAGTAACCGAATCAAGAAACTCCACCATGCGGGTGTTGAGTGCAGCCCACAAGTCATGGGTCATACAACGCGCACCCTCACCCAGACAGTTCTCCTTGCCGCCACACTGCGTGGCGTCAATCGGCTCATCAACCGAAACGATAATATCTGCCACGGTGATGTCTGCCGGCGCACGCGCCAGCGTGTAACCGCCGCCAGGACCGCGCGTGGACTCGACCAGATCATGCCGACGCAACTTGCCAAAAAGTTGCTCCAGGTAAGAAAGCGATATCTGCTGGCGCTGGCTGATGGCCGCCAATGTGACGGGACCATTGCTTTGGCGAAGACCCAGATCAATCATCGCGGTGACCGCAAAACGGCCTTTTGTAGTAAGACGCATGGCAAACTCCTTGGATTCGGTTGATTAACTGCAACACCACCATGTCTGCGCGCAACATCACCGATGTCAAGTAGCGCTTTTAGGGCCGGGTTACCGGGGCTTTTCACTCCGGTGCGGCAAGTATAGCAAAAAGCCAAGTATTTTGCTCGGGTACCTAGACTAAGCAGTCTCTTTATGAACCCCTCCCACCAGAAGAGATGAAAACAACGTTGTCTGCACCTGCTGCACCAAACGCCTGCTCTTTCAAAATGCTCAACTGGTCGCGCACCCGCGCTGCTTTTTCAAACTCCAGGTTACGGGCGTGCTCCATCATCAGCTTCTCAAGACGCTTGATTTCTTTGGCGACGTCTTTTTCACTCATGTCTTCCACCTGGGCGCGCTGCAGGGCGTCGCGCTCCAGCTTTTCTGCTTCTTTGCCGGCTTTTTCGCTGTAAACGCCGTCAATCAAGTCTTTAACCTGTTTGACAATGCTGCGCGGCGTGATGTCGTTGGCCAGGTTATGCGCTACCTGCTTGACCCGCCGCCGCTCGGTTTCGTCCATGGCTTTTTTCATGGAGTCGGTCACCTTGTCGGCGTACAAAATGGCACGCCCATGCAGGTTACGTGCGGCACGGCCGATGGTCTGGATCAGGGAACGCTCGGAGCGTAAAAAGCCCTCTTTGTCAGCATCCAGAATCGCGACCAAAGACACTTCAGGAATGTCCAGCCCTTCCCGCAGCAAGTTGATACCCACCAGCACGTCAAAGGTACCCAGACGCAAGTCCCGCAAAATCTCAACCCGCTCGACCGTGTCCACGTCGCTGTGCAAATAGCGCACTTTGACGCCGTTGTCGCTCAGGTAGTCGGTCAATTGCTCGGCCATGCGCTTGGTCAACGTGGTGATGAGCACACGCTCGTTTTTCTCCACCCGAATGCGGATTTCTTGCAGCACGTCGTCCACCTGGTGGGTGGCAGGTCGCACCTCCACCTCGGGGTCAACCAAACCAGTGGGGCGCACCAGTTGCTCGACCACCTGGCCTGTGTGGTCTTTCTCCCATTGACCCGGCGTGGCCGAGACAAAAATAGCTTGGCGCATCTTGGTCTCAAACTCCTCGAACTTGAGTGGCCGATTGTCCAGCGCGCTCGGCAGACGAAACCCGTATTCCACCAAAGTGGTTTTGCGCGAACGGTCGCCGTTGTACATGCCACCAAACTGGCCAATCAAGACATGGCTCTCGTCCAGAAACATCAAAGCGTCCTTGGGCAGGTAGTCCGTCAGCGTGGCGGGCGGTGCACCAGGGGCGGCCCCGCTCAAGTGGCGCGAGTAGTTTTCAATGCCCTTGCAATGCCCGACTTCACTGAGCATTTCCAGGTCAAACCGGGTGCGCTGCTCCAGACGCTGGGCCTCAACCAGCTTGCCCTGGCTGACGAACTCTTTCACGCGGTCTGAGAGTTCAATCTTGATGGCCTCCACGGCAGACAGCACCTGCTCGCGTGGCGTCACGTAATGGCTGCTGGGGTAGACCGTGAATCTTGGAATTTTTTGCCGAATACGACCCGTCAGCGGATCAAACAGCTGCAGCGACTCGATTTCATCGTCAAACAACTCCACCCGAATGGCCATCTCGCTGTGCTCAGCCGGAAAAATATCAATGGTGTCACCGCGCACCCGAAAAGCACCGCGTGAAAAATCCATGTCGTTGCGCTGGTACTGCATGCGCACCAGTTGGGCAATCATGTCGCGCTGGCCCATTTTGTCGCCTGCGCGCAGCGTCATCACCATTTGGTGATAAGCCTCGGGCTGGCCAATGCCGTAGATGGCTGACACGGTAGCCACAATCACCACATCGCGCCGCTCCAGCACGCTTTTGGTACAGCTCAGGCGCATTTGCTCAATGTGCTCGTTGATGGCCGAGTCTTTCTCAATGAACAAATCGCGCTGGGGCACATAGGCCTCGGGCTGGTAATAGTCGTAATAACTCACGAAATACTCAACCGCGTTTTTCGGAAAAAACTCCCGAAACTCACTGTACAACTGGGCTGCCAGTGTTTTATTAGGTGCAAAAACAATGGCGGGGCGCCCCAATCTGGCAATCACATTGGCCATAGTGAAGGTCTTGCCCGAGCCGGTGACGCCCAGCAGGGTCTGGAACACCTCACCGTCCGTCACTCCTTCTACCAACTGACGAATAGCCTCGGGCTGGTCACCTGCGGGCGGGTATGGCTGGTACAGCTCAAAAGGAGAGTCGGGGTAGTTCACGAACGTGCCGGTACGCACCTGCTCGGTGTCATCGGTCGCGGTAGAAGCCAGCTTGGGGGAGGACATGGATGCGTGCTCAAAAGGGCAAAAGCAGGACTGTAGACTAGACCGCAATCCTCAAAGACACTGCCATGCCAAACCCCTCTTTTCTCGGCACCGCCCTCCCCTTGATTCAGGCCCCCATGGCGGGTGTGCAAGGCCACACCTTGGCCGCAGCGGTTTGCCAGGCGGGCGGCCTGGGCTCCTTACCCGCCGCCCTGCTGAGCCTCGATGCGCTGCACAGCGAACTCACGCAGCTCACCGCGCTGACCGACCGGCCCTACAACGTCAATTTCTTTTGCCATGCGCTGCCCGCGCCCGACCCCACCCGGGACGCGGCCTGGCAACATGCACTGCAGCCCTTTTATGCAGAACTGGGGATGTCGCTGGCAGACATCCTTCCCGGCCCGGGCCGCGCACCCTTCAGTGCAGAGGTCGCCGATGTGCTGGAGGCGTTCAAACCACCCGTGGTGAGTTTTCACTTTGGGCTCCCTTCGCCCGAACTACTGGCACGCGTCAAGGCCTGGGGCAGCCTCGTGCTCTCGTCCGCCACCACGGTTGACGAGGCCCTGTGGTTGCAGGCCCATGGCGTGGACGCGATCATTGCCCAGGGCCTGGAAGCCGGTGGCCACCGCGGCATCTTCCTGATCGACGACTTGAGTACCCAGATGGGCATCCTGGCCTTGTTGCCACAAATTGTGCAAGCCGTGAACGTTCCCGTGATTGCCGCTGGCGGCATTGCCGATGCGCGTGGCGTGGCGGCCGCCATAGCGCTGGGTGCGTCGGCCGTGCAGGTGGGCACAGCTTATTTGTGCTGCCCTGAGGCCACCACCTCGGCCCTGCACCGCGCGGTCTTGCAAAGCCCAGCCGCCCGCCACACGGCGCTCACCACCTTGTTCACCGGCCGGCCGGCGCGGGGCATCATGAACCGGCTGATGCGGGAACTGGGACCCTTGAACCCCGCCGCACCGGCCTTTCCACTGGCCACAGCCGCCATCGCCCCGCTTCGCACGCGCGCAGAGCGCCAAGGCAGCACCGACTTCACGCCCTTGTGGAGCGGGCAAAACGCCTCGCACTGCAGCAGTGCGCCCGCCGCCGAGGTGACGCGTGCATTGGCCCAAGGCTTTGTCCGTTAATCGTTCAAGAACTGCACCAGCGCAGTGGCCGGTAAAATGGAAACCCTCCGAACCGCAGGCTGCGGTTATGGGTACCCCCCGACATTCCAATCACAGGACTTTTCCATGTCTCTTTTCTCCGCCGTCGAAATGGCTCCCCGCGACCCCATCCTGGGTCTGAACGAACAATTCAACGCTGACACCAACCCCGACAAAGTGAACCTGGGCGTGGGTGTGTACTTCGACGACAACGGCAAGCTGCCGCTGTTGCAATGCGTTCAGGCCGCTGAAAAGACCATGATGGCCCAGCCGACAGCGCGCGGCTATCTGCCCATTGACGGCATTGCCGCCTACGACGCCGCTGTTAAAAGCCTGGTGTTTGGCGCCGACAGCGAACCGGTCAAGAGCGGCCGCGTGGCCACGGTGCAGGGCATTGGCGGCACGGGCGGCCTGAAAATTGGCGCTGACTTCCTGAAAAAACTCAACCCCAACGCCAAGGTCCTGATCTCTGACCCCAGCTGGGAAAACCACCGCGCCCTGTTCACCAGCGCCGGCTTTACCGTCGACACCTACCGTTACTACGACGCGGCCACGCGCGGCATTGACTTCGCCGGCATGCTGGCTGACCTGAACGCTGCAGCCCCCGGCACCATCATCTTGCTGCACGCTTGCTGCCACAACCCCACCGGCTACGACATCACCGCGGCCCAATGGGACGAGGTGATTGCCGCCGTGAAGGCCAAAAACCTGGTGCCTTTCCTGGACATGGCCTACCAAGGCTTTGGCCACGGCATTGCCGAAGACGGCGCAGTTATTGGCAAGTTTGTGGCTGCGGGCCTCGACTTTTTTGTGTCCACCTCGTTCAGCAAGAGTTTCAGCCTGTACGGCGAACGCGTAGGCGCCCTGTCGGTGCTGTGCGAGAACAAGGAAGAAGCGGCGCGCGTGCTCAGCCAGCTCAAAATTGTGATTCGCACCAACTACTCCAACCCGCCCATTCACGGTGGCGCCATCGTGGCAGCCGTCCTGAACAACCCTGAGTTGCGCACCCTGTGGGAACAAGAGCTGGGTGAAATGCGCGTGCGCATCAAAGCCATGCGCCAAAA
>CAZLRQ010000073.1:0-10660 GCA_964562035.1 uncultured Rhodoferax sp.
TACGTCATGAACTCCAAAGACCTGCGCGCCATTGAGCACGTCAAGCGGCTGGTGGAGATTGGCGTGGACTCGCTCAAGATCGAGGGCCGCACCAAGAGCCCGTATTACGTGGCGCGCACGGCCCAGACTTACCGCCAGGCGATTGACGACGCGGTGGCCGGGCGCGAACTGGACCCGGCGCTGCTGGGGCAGCTGGAGGGCTTGGCCAACCGGGGCTACACCTCGGGCTTTTTTCAGCGCCACACGCCAGAGTCCACGCAAAACTATTTGCGTGGTTACTCCGAGTCGGGCCGCAGCCTGTATGTGGGCGACGTGGTGTCGTTTGACGCCGTGCGCGGCTTGGCCGAGGTCAATGTGCGCAACCGGTTTGCCGTGGGCGACTGGCTGGAAATCATCCACCCCGGCGGCAACCACAATGTGCAGCTCACGCACATGGAAAATGCCGATGCCGCACCCGTGACCGTCGCTCCCGGCAGCGGCCACACGGTCTGGCTGCCTTTGCCCGCCAGCGCGGTGGGCGCGTTTGTGGCGCGCTACGTGGGCGATGCCGAGTTTGAGGGCACGCCCAACGCGGTGACCGTTCCCGTAACGGCGCCCGAGGCTGCCTGAGGCGTCTGATGGCCGACCCTGCCACACCGCCGCTGTTGGTTGTCAACGAGGACGAGGTCGAGATCACGGCCATTCGCGCCCAGGGGGCGGGTGGGCAAAACGTCAACAAGGTGTCCAGCGCGATTCACCTGCGGTTTGACATTGGCGCCTCCAGCCTGCCCGACGGCGTGAAAGAGCGCCTGCTGGCCCTGCACGACAGCCGCATCACCAAAGACGGCGTGCTGGTCATCAAGGCGCAGCAGCACCGCACGCAAGAGATGAACAAGTTCGACGCCTTTGTGCGCCTGAATGAGCTGGTCAACAGCGTGGCGCAGCCGCCCAAAACCCGGCGCGCCACCAAGCCCAGCTACGGCTCCAAACAACGTCTGCGCGTGGCCAAAAGCCAGCGCTCCGAGACCAAAGCCCTGCGCGGTCGCGTCAACGAATAAGCCCCGAGCAACCCGCGCCTTGCGCCGGCGCAAAGGGGCTCAGTCCTTTCGCAGTCAGTATGAAAAGTACCCATGACTGCGAGGAGTTGACGATGGACTCACACCGAATTTTGCTGATTCAGGGCCACCCTGATGCCGTGACACGCCACTTGGGGCACACCCTGGAAGACGCCTATGCCGAAGGTGCCGAAGCCGCCGGCCATGAAGTGCGCCGGGTGCCGGTGGCGCAACTCGATTTTCCGCTGCTGCGCAGCCAGCAAGCGTGGGAGGCGGGCCTTTTGCCTTCCGCGCTGACCCTGGCGCAGGCCGACATCGCCTGGGCGCAACACCTGGTGCTTTTCTTTCCGCTGTGGCTGGGTGACATGCCGGCCTTGCTCAAGGGCTTTCTGGAGCAAGTGGCACGGCCCGGCTTTGCCTTCAAACCCGAGCGGGGCGACCCGCTGGGCAAGAAAGGGCTCACCGGCCGCTCGGCCCGGGTGGTGGTCACCATGGGCATGCCGGCGCTCGTCTACCGTTGGTACTTTCGGGCGCACAGCGTCAAGTCGCTGGAGCGCAATATTTTGGGCTTTGCGGGCATCTCGCCGGTCAATGAAACCCTGATTGGCAACGTGGACACGCTGGGCGAGGCGGGGGTGAAAACCTGGACGGACAAGCTGCGCAAACTGGGGGGCGCCGCGCAATAGGACAATAGCGGGTTGCCGGCCGGCTGTGGTTGGCCCCAAGGAAAGAGAAAACATGGCGATTCAGTGGTTCCCCGGTCATATGCACTTGACCAAAAAAGCCATCGGCGACCGCATTAAAAACATTGACGTGGTGATTGAGCTGCTGGACGCGCGCTTGCCCGGGTCGAGCGCCAACCCGATGCTGGCTGAGTTGACAGCCGGCAAACCCGCGCTCAAGGTGCTGAACAAGCAAGACCTGGCCGACCCGGTGCGCACCGAGGCCTGGCTGGCGCACTACAACGCCATGCCAGGCACCCGCGCCATCGGGCTGGACGCCAGCGTGACGGCGCCGGCCAAAGCGCTGGCGCAGGCCTGCTTTGCGCTGGCGCCCCTGCGTGGCGGCATGGTCAAGCCCATGCGGGTGCTGATTTGCGGCATTCCCAACGTGGGCAAGTCCACGCTCATCAACACCCTGACCGGCAAACGCGCCGCCAAAACGGGCGACGAGGCGGGCATCACCAAGCTGGAGCAGCGCATTTCCCTGGCCGATGACTTTTATTTGTACGACACGCCGGGCGTGCTGTGGCCGCGCATCATCGTGGCCAAGAGCGGCTACAACCTGGCCGCCAGCGGCGCCATTGGCCGCAACGCCTTCAATGAAGAAGAAGTGGCCCTCGAACTGCTGGACTACCTCAAAACCCATTACCCCGCGCAAGTGGAGGCGCGCTTCAAGCTGGAGGGCGTGGCCGCCATGACCGACGAGCAACTGCTGGACGCCATTGGCCGCAAACGCGGCGCGCTGCAGGGCGGGCAGCGGGTGAACCTGCAAAAGGCCGCCGAGATTGCCATCTACGACTTCCGCGCGGCGGTGATGGGCCGCATGACCCTGGAAACCCCCGAAGAGTTTGCCGTGTGGCTGGCCGCCGGGCAAAAGCTGGACGCCGAACGCCAGGTCAAGAAAGACGCGATTGAGCTGGACCGCAAAATCCGCTTCAAGAAAGTGCCCCGGCCCGACTCGCGCAACCCGTCCTGAACCGGGTGGGTCAGCGTTGCAGGGTCACGTCAGAGCACGGAATGGCGACACAGGGCAGCACACAGCCCTCCGCCATTTCTTCGCTGCTCAGGCCGGGCCACTCAATGTCGTAGCGCACTTCGCCGCTGGCGAGTTGGCCAAAGCAGGTGCGACAAGTGCCGTTGCGGCACGAGCTGGGCCAGTCAATGCCGCCTTGCTCCAGCGAGACCAGCAAAGGCTGGTTCGTCCACGCGTCGAATTGTTGTGCGTCGGCGCCGGCCTGGCCGATGAAAAATAGGGGTGTTTCAGTGGAATTCATCACTGGATTGTATTTTGGGATCAAATAGGTCTCTAGCCCTCGTTGGTATTGCTTAACAAGCTATAAAATAAATAGCGTAATTATTGAAGTTGAACCCATGAAAACCTTGCTGCCCTTGAGCCTGTTCATCAAGCCCGAAAAGTCGGATCCCCAGCCGCTGATCCTGTACCACGGGCGCAATTGCCCCGACGGCTTTGCCGCCGCGCTGGCGGCCTGGCTGTTTTATGAAGGCCAAGCCGAGTTTTTGGGTCTGGACCACGGCGAGATCAAGACCGTGGCAGACCTGCCTGCGTTGGACGGCCGGGCGGTTTACATCCTGGACTTCTCGTTTTCGCCAGAGATCATGCACGGCATTGAAGCGCGTGCCGCCAAGCTGGTGATGCTGGACCACCACAAAAGCGCCGCCGAGAAACTGACCGGTTTTGCCTGCCGCTGCGGCGTGGTGCACTTTGACATGAGCAAGTCGGGCGCCCGCCTGGCCTGGGAGTTTTTTCAGCCCGACCAGCCGCTGCCCGACCTGGTGCGCTTTGTGGAAGACCGTGACATCTGGGTTTGGCAATACCCCGAGAGCGCCGGTTTTCTGGCGGCGCTCGACATGGAGCCGTTTGAATTTGAGCGCTGGCGTGACATTGCGGCCTTCACGCCGCTGCAGTTGACCAGCTTCATGGCGCGCGGCGACGCCATGGACGAGAAGTTCAGCAAGCTCGCCACCCTGATTGCCGAGGCCGCCCAGCCCGTGGTGTTCAACGGTCAGGCCGGGCTCATGGTCAACGCACCGGGCGTGTTTCACAGCCTGGTGGGTGACATGTTGTCCGAAAAAAGCGGCACGTTTGCCCTCATGTGGAGCATCGACAAGACCGGTGTGGTGAAGGCCGGCCTGCGCTCACAGCGCCCGTTCAACTGCATTCCGCTGGCCGAAAGCATGCACGGCGGCGGCCACGCCCAAGCCTGTGGCTTCAAGATGCCGGCGCAGCGCTTGCCGGAGTTGTTGAGTGGTGTGTTTGAGGCCGGCGCCTGAGCCAGCGGCTGCCACGCTGTTTTTGCAGGTCTTGCCGTCTTCAGGGCGCGGGCAAGGGAAACACCGCCACGGGTGGTTGTCCCGCCAGGGCTTGAAGCAGGTTGTCGGTCGCCATTTTGGCCATGGCATGGCGGGTCTCGTGCGTCGCTGACCCGATGTGCGGCAATGCGGTCACGCGGGGGTGCGTGCGCAGCGGCGAGTCCAGTGGCAGCGGTTCGGTGGCAAACACATCCAGCCCCGCTGCGCGCAGGGTGCCCTGGTTCAAGGCCTCCAGCAAAGCGGTTTCCTGCACGATGGCGCCACGGGCACCGTTGACAAACAGGGCGCCCGGCTTCATCAGCCCGAACGCGCGTGGCCCCATTAACCCCCGTGTTTCGTCAGACAAAGGCAGCACAACGACGACGATGTCGGCCTGGTGCAGCAGGGCGTCCATCGGGGCGAATGTGGCCTTGCCTTGCAATTCAGGGGCGTCCTGGGCCAGGTCAACCACGCGTCGGTTGTAGTAGAGCACCGGCATGCCAAACCCGAGTGCGGCCCGCCGGGCGACGGCTTGGCCGATGCGGCCAAAACCCAAGATGCCCAGTGTTTTGCCATGCACGTCCCAGCCAAACAGGTCATTGCCAATGTTGCGTGTCCAGTGACCGTCGCGCACATGGTTGGCCAGCTCGACCAGGCGCCGGTTGGTGGCCATGATGAGCGAAAAAATGGTGTCCGCCGTGGTCTCGGTCAGTACACCGGGCGTGTGGCACAGGGTGATGCCGCGCGCTGCCAGTGCGGGCAAAGCGTAGTTGTCCACGCCAACCGAGACGCTGGAGATGACTTTGAGGCACGGTGCCTGGGCCAAGAGGGCGGCGTCTACCGGGTAGCTTGAGCCGATCATGCCGTCGGCCGTGGCCAGTGCCGTGTGGAATGCGCTGGCTTGCTCGGGCAGGCGCGGGTTGGCCACGGTCACCTCGTGCGCGGCCTGCAAGCGTGCAAGTTGGTCCGGTGGCAGTTCACGAAAGACCAGGACTTTTTGGCGTTGCAGGGCGGTGTTTGTCGTGGGCATGGTTCAAAGCCTCGCGTCGTTGAGTTCGGCACGGGTCGGCAAACCTTCGCTGTCGCCCAGCACCTGCACGGCACGGGCGCCTATCCAGGCGCCGCGTTTGACGGCATCGGGCAGGTTGAGGCCTTCGAGGAGTGCACTGATCACGCCCACCGCAAAGCCGTCGCCGGCGCCAACGGTGTCAACGACCTGGTTCACCGGAAAGCCCGCGACATAGGCCGCGCCAGCCTGGCCGTCATAAAACGCGCCCTCGCTGCCGAGTTTGACGATGACTTGCTCTGCGCCCCGTTGGCGGTAAAAGCGGGCAATGCCTTCGGGCGTTTGCTCACCGGTCAAAAAGCGGCCTTCCTCCAGGCCGGGCAGTACCCAATGCGCCCGTGTGGCCAAGTCATTGATGGTGTCACGCATCAATTCGGGCGTGGCCCACAAGGTGGGGCGCAGGTTGGGGTCGAAGGACACGCTGCGGCCCGCGGCGCGCATCAAGTCCATGGTCTTGCGGGCGGCGGGCAGCGTGGTGGATGAAATGGCGGCAAATACGCCGGTGGCATGAAGGTGTTTGGCGCTGAGCAGCCAAGCCTCGTCAATATCAGCCACACCCATGTGGCTGGCGGCGGAGCCAGCGCGGTGGTATTCGACCGGCGGGTCGCTGCCGTCGTTGACTTGGCCCTTGAATTGAAAACCTGTTTTTTGGGATGCATCGCACACGACATGGGAGCAGTCGATGCCCTCGCGGGTCATTGCCGCTTTCAAATAGCGGCCCATCGAGTCTGTGCCCAGGCGGCTGGCCCAGCCCACCTTGAGGCCCAGACGCGCGAGACCGATGGCGACATTGGTCTCGGCGCCAGCCGTGCGTTTGTGGAAACCCATGACCTGTTCCAGTGGGCCGGGCTGGTCGGCCACCAGCAGCATCATGGCTTCGCCAAAGGTGATTACATCGAGTTCGCAGCTCATGCGGTGGCTTCCACTTGTTTTTGTGATAAGGCGGTGTGTCTGGGGTCGGTTGCCCGGGCCATGCCTGCAGCCACACCGCGCAGGTGCGCAATCTCTTGTTGCACCACGGCAAGCAGGTCATCGCCGAGCAGCGGGTATTCGATGGCCCAAGGCACGTGGGCGGGCAGGGCGCGCAGCACAGCGCGCCAAGGAGCACTGGAGCTCGTCAGGGGCACGGCCACCCAGCGTTGGGGCTGGCGCTGTACGCCTTTGCAGTGCACATAGCGCACTTGGGGCGCCAAGGCGGCAGCGGCTTGCAAAGGACACTCGCCGGTCCAATGCCAGTTGCCCATGTCAAACGTCATGCCCAGAAACAGGTCTTTGGCTTGGGCGGCTGCAAAAAAGCGCTGTAGCGCGGTCAGCGTGCCCGCCGTGGGGGTTTGGTCGTTTTCAATAAGGAGCTCGACGGGTGCTGCCCGCAAGTGCCTTTGAAGGCGGTCAAAGGTGGCGTGTGAGGTTTCACTGAAGCCGCCAATCGCCATCTTCAGACGCGCAGCACCGAGCGCTTGTGCCGCTGCCAGCGCGTGCACCAGCGCAGATTCATTCAATTCGCCATCGGTGGTCCAAAGGTCTTCCGCGCTGGAATAAACGACGCTTTTACCGCTTGCCTGCACGGCTTGGGCAATGGCCGGTAGTTCCCGCGCGGGGTCCACCAGCAACTCGCTGCGGACCTCAACGCCATCGGCACCCGCAGCCAGGCTGAGTTTGGTGCACCAAAGCTGTCCGTGGCGCCGCACTTCAGCAGCGCCAAAGGCCGACAGCGAGACCAGAATGGGCGGGGCGGCCTGCGTTGTGGCAACGCCCGTTGTCTCAGTGCGCATGTTGCGAGTTCAAAATTTGACCCAAAAAATTACGGGTCGTTTCGTTCTGCGGGTTGCTGAAGAACTGTTGCGGTGGCGCCTCTTCAATGATCTTGCCGTTGGCCATGAAGATCACGCGGTCAGCCACGCTGCGGGCAAATCCCATTTCATGGGTAACGCACAACATGGTCATGCCTTCTTCGGCCAGGCTGACCATGGTGTCCAGCACCTCCTTGACCATTTCGGGGTCGAGCGCGGAGGTGGGTTCGTCAAATAGCATGATCTTGGGGGTCATGCACAAGGCGCGGGCAATGGCCACGCGCTGCTGCTGCCCGCCCGATAGCTGGCTCGGGTATTTGTGGGCCTGCTCTGGAATGCGCACACGCTTGAGGTATTTCATGGCGATGGTCTCGGCCGCTTCCTGGCTCAGACCGCGCGAGCGCATGGGCGCCAGGGTGCAGTTCTGCAAAATGGTGAGGTGCGGAAACAGATTGAACTGCTGGAACACCATGCCCACTTCCTGGCGGACCGAGTCCACATTTTTGCCACCTGCGGTCAGGTCGATGCCATCGACCACGATGCGGCCACTTTGTACGGTTTCCAGCCGGTTGATGCAGCGAATCAGGGTGGACTTGCCCGAACCCGAGGGCCCGCAGACCACAATGCGTTCCCCGGCCCGCACGTTCAGGTTGATGTCGGTGAGCACCTGGAACTTGCCAAACCATTTGTCGACCGCTTCGATGCGAATGATGGGCTCGGCGCCTGGCGCGTCAGGGGCGGGGGGTTGCATTGTGTCTGTCATGAAAGCACCGTTCTAGCTAACTCGGGGGCGGGTTTATTGCAGTTTTGGCAGATCGGTTTCCAGCCATTTGCGGTAGAGCTTGTTGAGCTCGCCATTGGCTGTGTTGCGGGCGACAAAGTCGTCCACGGTGCTCAGCAACTCGGCTTGTCCTGGGCGCATGGCCACGGCCATGACTTGCTGGCGCAGCAGGAACTTGTTTTCATAGGTGTTGGCCGGGGCGCGTTTGTCGATTTGCGCGGCCACCGTGGTCGAGCAGCCAATGGCATCCACTTGTCCCGACATCAGAGCCTGCATGGCCGAGGCATCGTCGTCAAAACGGCGGATTTCGGTGCCTTCAGGGGCAACCGCGGTCAGCGCGACGTCTTGCGTGCTGGCGCGGGCAACACCAACGCGCTTGCCTTTGAGGTCGGCAGCGGTCTTGATACCCGCTTTTTTGTCGCCGTACACCACGATGCTGGCGGCTGCATACGGTTTCGAGAACTGCACCTGCTTGGCGCGCTCGGGCGTGACCGCCAGGGAAGCCACCAGCAAGTCCACCTTGTTGGTCAACAGGAACGGAATGCGGTTGGGGCCCGTCACGGGGACGAGGTTGACCTTCACGCCCAGATCTTTGGCCATCAGGCGGGCTACGTCAGCGTCGTAGCCGTCGGGCTGGTTGCTGCTGTTCATGGTGCCGTAGGGTGGAAAGTCCACCAACATGCCGATGGTCAGCTCACCTTTTTTCTTGATGTCGGCGACGGTCTGCGCGTTGGCAGCCGGCGTCCAGGCGGACAGGGTGGTGGCCAGGCCCAGCGCCAGGGCGGCGCCCGTGAAAGTGCGACGTTGCAGATGCTTGATCATGTTGAAGTCTCCGGTGGTTGTGGTGAAAAAAGGCAGGGTGAAAAATGGTGGGTTCAACGCGTGAGCGCTGCCGCTTGCTGGCGTTCCATGCGCGCAGCCAGCAAAGACAAGGGCCAGCACAGCACAAAATAGATGGCGGCCACGACGCTGAACACGATGAGTGGCTGGAAGGTGGCGTTGTTGATGATCTGCCCGGAGCGTGTGACCTCGACAAAACCAATGATGGCCGCCAGCGAGGTGCCTTTGATGATCTGCACCATGTAGCCCACCGTGGGCGCCAAGGCGATTTTGAAGGCCTGCGGCAAGATCACATCCCGCATGCGCGACACATACGACAGGCTCAGCGCCTGTGCGGCCTCCCATTGCCCGCTGGGTATGGCCTGGATGCAGCCGCGCCAGATTTCACCCAGAAAAGCGCTGCTGTTGAGAATGAGCGCCGCACCTGCTGCCACCCAGGGGTTGATTTCCAGGCCCAGTATGGGTGCCCCAAAAAACACCAGGAAAAGCTGAAGCAGCAGCGGCGTGCCTTGAAAGATCTGGATGAATGCACCCGACAAAAAGCGCGCCACGGCGTTGTGCGAGGTGCGGCCGAGCGCGATGAGCAGGCCGCCAACGGCGCCACCGGCAAAAGCAATCATCGAGAGCGCCACCGTCCACTTGGCTGCTTCAAGGATGAACAGAAATTCGGAGAAACCAAAAGTACGCATCAGCGGCCTGCCGGGTAGTTGAGGGCCAGGCGGTAGATCACCCGGAACAAGGCGGAAAACGACAGCGCCAGCAGCAGGTAAATGCCTGCGACCACGATGTAAATCTCAAAGCTGCGAAAGGTCTGCGACTGCAGATTGGCGGCGACCGAGGTGAGGTCGTCCGCCGAAATGGCCGACACCACCGCCGAACTGAGCATCAACAAGATGAACTGGCTGGTCAGGGCGGGGTAAACCGTGCGCAGCGCTGGCTTCAAGATGACAAAGCGGAAGATTTCATGGCGCTTGAGGTTGAGCGCCAGGCCCGCTTCGATCTGTCCTTTGGGAATGGACTCGATGCCCGCGCGGATGATCTCGGTGGCGTAGGCGCCCAAGTTGACCACCATGGCCACCAGCGCCGCGGCATAGGCCGACCAGCGCAGGCCCAGGGCAGGCAGTGCAAAAAAGAAGAAAAACAACTGCACCAGAAACGGTGTGTTGCGAATCAACTCGATGTAAACGTTGATAACCCAGCGCAAGGGGCGGGGGCCTGCTGTTTTGCCCCAGGCGCAAACAATGGCCACCATCAGGCCCAGCAGCATCGCCAGCAGCGACAGCTCAATGGTGTTGAGCGTGCCTTTGACCAATAACGGCCAGGCTGCAAAGACATCTCCAAACTGAAACGAGTAGTTCATAAGAGGGCGCTATCGCCGGTAGGTCACAAAAATTCACAACTTGGCCGGGCATGAAGAGTCGCTTTAGGACTCAACCTGAAACCGGTTTCAGTAAATTATAAAAGTGAGATCCAGCGCTTTGTAACTATGGAAAACCCTAACTCGGGTTCTTGGTTGGCGTTGTCGTACCGGCTGCTGACGAACCCCGTGGCACGAGTCGTCCCGACAGAAAAATCTGGCGCGGGGGCAGTTCTGTGCCCTTCAATCGCTCAATCAGGCAAGTGGCTGCAATGCGGCCCAACTCTTCAGTCGGCTGGGCAATGGTGCTGAGACCCGGGCCAACATAAGGTGACCACTCCGTCTCGTCGAAGCCCACCAGCCCAACGTCAGTGCCCAATGTCCAGCCCAGGCGTGACAGCGCTGCGACCACGCGTAGGGTTACCACGGCATTGCTGGCTAGTACCCCGGGCAGGCGCTGGCCGGCACGCTGGCGCAAGTTGCGCAGGGCATCATCCAGCGCCTGTGATTCTTCTGCGGTGTTTTCAAGCGTTGAACCGAGCAGGCCAGGTGTGGTGGCGACGGATTCGCTGATGAAGGTTCGAAAAGCGACTTCGCGCTCTTCGCGCGAGCTGACGCGCTTGATGGGTTCAGAAATAAAGAGAAGTTCACGGTAGCCTGCTTCCACCAAGTGGCGGGCGCCCAGGTGCACCGCACCTGCATTGTCCAGCGATACGAAGTCTGCTTGCATGCCTTGGTGGCGACGGTCCACCAGCACCAC
>CAZLRQ010000074.1:0-10624 GCA_964562035.1 uncultured Rhodoferax sp.
CAGGATCATCTTCTGCAGATGTGCTGGACGGTGCCAGGTGACGATGATTTCCGTCAAGTGTTGGACGAAGTCTGCATGAACCTCAACGATCTGGCGCAAGCAGGTGCGGCGATTGAGGTGACTTTTTATGACGCGGAGTTCGATGATGAAGACGAGGAGTCAGATGCCGAATCGCGTGATGACTTTTTAGTACTGTTCGTTGGGCCTGATCCTGCTGCGATCATGCAAGTCCAACGCGATTTACTCGTGCAGGATGTCGTGAATCTGATGGAGCGCCATTTCGATGGCGCTGAGTTGGGTGGTGTTGTGGCTGAAATTGATAAATTATTCGCTCAGCGTTTTGACGATTTGGTTAATTCACTTCAACTAGGCAAGCCACCGCGCGGTTCTGGCGGTGGGCATGGCGGCGGTCACGGCGGGGGGCGCAAGCCACGTCATTTGCATTAGCCGACAAAAACAGCCGTCAAATTTTGCTTGCATGTCAGTCATTCAGCTTCCATTGATCGCATCTAGCTCGTGACTAGTCTGTCGTTAATGGCGCGTCAATAGCTGAGCCAGACATTGGTTCGCCGCTAGTCTTGTTCAGAGGCCTTAGACTGAAAGTCTCTTGACTGAAGAGTCATAGTCTGCTTTAGAGCCTGTCCCTGTGGTTGCTCAGTCTATGTGTTTCTTGTGTCACTGACGCTGTGCAGCAAGACGATGCCTTTAAAGATTGGCGTGTTCGATCTCGCTGGTATGCGCGTTTTTGAGCGGTGCAGGCCGCTATACTTTTGATCTATTCACAGGGAATTCATGCTCAAGCGCATTGGTGTTGATCAACTGACCACAGGGATGTATCTCCAGGAATTTTGTGGATCCTGGATGGAGCATCCGTTTTGGCGGTCCTGTTTTGTCATCACGGATTTCAAGGATATTGAGGCGATTCTTGCCAGTAGCATTCGGGAGGTTTGGATTGACTGTAGCAAGGGCTGCGATGTGGCAGCAGGTTCAGTCGCCGTTTCCGAAGAAGAGTCCGAGGCTGAAATCGAAGTCGCATTGACGCAAACCACTGTGGTTCCTCTCAAGGTTGCGCCTGTTTCGGCAGCTATCGAAATTCAGCGCGCGGCGAAAATTTGTCATCAGGCCAAACAGGCCGTGGTTTCGATGTTTGAAGAGGCCCGTATGGGCAACAGCGTGAATGAGGGCGGCGCCAAGCAGTTGGTGGAAGAGATAACGGAATCCATCGCGCGCAACCCAGGTGCATTGATCAGTCTGGCTCGTCTTAAAACTGCGGACGATTACACCTATATGCATTCTGTGGCCGTTTGCGCCATGATGGTTGCGCTGGCAAGACAAATGGGACTCGATGCAGCGCAGACTCGCAGTTTGGGGCTGGCTGGGCTCATGCATGACTTGGGCAAGGCGGTCATGCCGATGGATGTTCTGAACAAGCCTGGCAAGCTCAGCCAAGCAGAGTTTGAAATCATCAAAAGTCACCCTGTCGAGGGCCACAAAATGTTGCAGGGTGGTCGCAGTCCTGATCCCATCGTGCTTGATGTTTGTCTCCATCATCACGAAAAGGCGGATGGTTCTGGCTATCCCAAGGGCCTTAAAAGCGATGAAATTAGCCTGTTTGCAAAAATGGGCGCCGTGTGCGATGTTTATGACGCGATTACATCAAATCGGCCCTATAAATCAGGCTGGGACCCAGCCGAGTCACTGCGGAAAATGGCGGAGTGGGCTAATGGGCATTTTGATCCGATGGTGTTCCAGGCTTTCGTTAAAAGCATGGGGATCTACCCTGTGGGCTCGCTGGTTCGTCTGACCTCAGGGCGCATTGGCGTGGTGATCGAGCAGACAGGGAAGTCGTTAACAACACCGAGTGTCAAGGTGTTTTTTTCCACCAAGTCCAATATGCGCATTCTTCCTCAGGTTATTGATCTGTCGCGCAGTGATGTCGCCGAAAAAATTATTTCTCGAGAGAACCCTGCGCAGTGGAATTTCCCCGACCTCAACGAATTGTGGTCAGGTTTACCTTCTTCAACTTGGTAGATGCAGCTCAGCGGGGCTGGAACTGTGTTTTACCGAACAAGATATCACGTGCTCTGTCGTCGGTCAGTGGTTTGCGGTGGTCGGCCAGCCCCGCCACGCCTCGTTGGACGGCGGGCCGGGCCTCAATGCGGTCGAACCATGCTTTCAGTTGAGGGTAATCATCCCAGTCAATGCCCTGATTCTGCCAGCTACGCAGCCAGGGAAAAATGGCGATGTCTGCAATGGAGTAGCTGTTACCTGCGATAAAGCGTTGCTGGCTAAGTTGCTGATTCAACACGCCGTAAAGGCGCTTGGCTTCATTGGTGTAGCGGTTGACTGCGTATTCAATTTTTTCAGGCGCGTAAATGCGAAAGTGATGGGCCTGCCCCAGCATGGGGCCAACGCCGCCTACCTGGAACATCAGCCACTGTAAGACCTCAAATTTTTGTCGATCTGACTTGGGTAAAAACTGACCGGCTTTGGCGGCCAGGTAAAGCAGAATGGCACCAGACTCAAACAGCGCGATGGGCTTGCCGTCGGGCCCTTGCGAATCAGTCAGCGCAGGTATTTTGTTGTTTGGGCTGATTTTTAGGAAGTCGGGCTTGAACTGATCTCCAGCTCCAATGTTGATGGGGTGAGCCATCCAGTCACGCCCCAGCCTGTAGCCACACTCTTCCAGCATGATGTGAACTTTGTGCCCATTCGGGGTCGGCCATGTGTAAACGTCAATCATCGAACACCTCATTTATAAGAAAATAATGGCTCTAGCCCTTTCTCGGCTTGTGCCACTAGCTATCTAATATATAGCATCAATCTTGACGTCAATCTTTTCTTTAAGAGTTGACTACTGTCAATCGGCGTTTGGACTGCTGTGCTTGGTCATCGTTTTGTACAAATAATTCTGCACTACTGATGTTCTGTGATTGACCAAGTTTTTCAGTTGTCTGCTTCAATGATGCGCATCAGCAGTTCCCGGTCGCGAATGACCAAGCCGCCTGGTTCAATGCGAATGGCATCTTCGCGTTCCATGGACTTGAGTTCCTGGTTGACCCGTTGACGTGACGCACCCAGCAGTTGGGCCAACTCCTCCTGGGCCAACTGAAGGCCAATGCGCACTTCGTTCGTATTGCTCAGAGACGGTACGCCGTAGCTGCGCACCAAGTGCAGCAGTTGCTTGGCCAACCTTGCTCGCAGGGGCAGGGTGTTGAGGTCCTCCACCAAGCCAAAGAGTTGGCGGATACGGCGCGCATGCAGCCGCAGTAAGGCCTCATAAAGCTCAGTATGGATCGCCAGAATTTTCTTGAAATCTGCCCTGGCTACGCACAGGATCGTGGTGTCGTCATGGGCGTAGGCATCGTGCGTGCGGCGGTCACCGTCGAATATGGCGACATCGCCAAACCAGATGCCGGGCTCCAGGTAGGTCAGTGTGATCTGTTTACCCGAGATGGAGGTTGAACTTACCCGAACCGCGCCCTTGGCACAGGCGATCCATTCCTCGGGAGATTCGCCACGAGCCGCAATGAGTTCTCCGTCTTTGTAACGTTTGACGTATGCACACCGCAAAATGTCATGTTTCAATGATGGGGACAGCGTTGCGAACCAACGTCCGCCATTGATGGCCTCGCGTTCTTCAACCGTCAGAATCGGATCATCCATATGCTGGTCCTTGGGGTGTCTATCAATTGACCTATCGTCTGGCTTGGAATACGACGGCATTTTTGCTATGCAGGGCAGCTGTAAGCGATTTGCACAGAGGCCGACTCGTCAGCGCCGAACTTGCAATGCGCCAGGGTTGACGATGTTGGTCGGCGTGCCTTTGATGAAGTTGATGATGTTGTCAAACGCGGCGCCAAAATACATTTCATAGCTGTCGTGTTCGACATAACCGATGTGCGGTGTGCAAATGCAGTTTTCCAGCCGAAGAAGAGCATGTCCTTGCAACACCGGCTCTGTTTCAAATACGTCAACGGCGGCCATGCCTGGTCTGCCTCGGTTCAGTGCGCTGATGAGCGCGTCAGCCTCAAGCAACTCGGCGCGCGACGTGTTTACCAACAGGGCGGTCGGCTTCATGTTGCTCAGGTCTTCCAGGCGCACAATGCCATGGGTTTCTTCGTTCAGCCTGAGATGCAGCGACAACACATCACACTGGGAAAAGAAGTCTTCCCTGCTGAGGGCTGCGTCGTGACCATCCAAAACAGCTCGCTCTCGCGATGGAGCACGACCCCATACAACGACTTTCATGCCGAAAGCCTTGCCGTAGCCGGCAACCAGTTGCCCAATTTTTCCATAGCCCCAAATGCCCAATGTCCGACCTTTCAGGGCCAAGCCCAAGCCAAAATTAGGTGGCATTGCGCCGGTTTTTAACCCCGACTGCTGCCATGCACCGTGTTTGAGGTTGCCGATGTAATGGGGCAAGCGTCGCATGGCGGCCATGATGAGCGCCCAAGTCAACTCGGCAGGCGCTACCGGTGAGCCTGAACCCTCCGCCACGGCAATGCCTCGCTCAGTGCAGGCTGAGACATCAATGTGTGGGCCAACCCGCCCGGTTTGCACAATCAACTTGAGTTTAGGCAGCTTTTCAACCAACTGGCGCTGCATGTGGGTGCGTTCCCGATTGAGAACCACGACATCAGCGTCTTTCAGCCTGAGCGCCAATTGCCCCAGGCCCTTGACCGTGTTGGTATACACCTTGGCTTGGTAAGGTTCCAGTCGGGATGCACACTCAAGTTTGCGAACGGCGTCTTGGTAGTCGTCAAGGATCACAATATTCATACTATGAGATTGTGCCCCGGCAATACTCTCGCCCTCAATCAGGAGCATTTCTTTTTGTGCCTGATGCCGGCATGACACGCGCTAGAGCTGCCGAATTCAATGCAGAGCAGTTTCCCTGGCTGCCAAACGGTCGAGTTCCGCGCAAACATCGGCCATGCGGCCAGAGATCAGCATTCGGCCAACATTGGCCGGTGCGTGATCTGTTTCCAAAACTCTGATGATGCGCAAGGGCTTGTGGGATGGACGTGTTGTCATACTTGGAAAGGGCTCATCCAGATGGCACTTTGCAGTCAACGTCGGAGATGTTGAAAATGCCTGGATTGAGCTTGACGTAGTTGCCGGTGGTGGCGATACCGGCGCGTGCGAAAGCCAACGCCACAGATCATGCAGTGGTGCCAAAACCCGGGGTGCAGCAAGGTGGGAGATGTTCATCATGGACCTTTCAGTGGAGTTCACATCAACATGGTGTTACGGATGAGTCCGACAGCCAGTCCTTCTATTTCAAAAGGATCACCAGGCTCTACAACGATGGTTTGGTAGTCCGGATTTTCGGGGTGCAGTTCAATCAGGTCTTTGTTACGCCGAAAACGCTTGACGGTGACTTCTTCGCCCAGGCGGGCCACCACAATCTGACCATTTTTTGCGTCTTTACTTGACTGCACAGCCAGCAGGTCTCCGTCCATGATGCCGGCGTCGCGCATGGACATGCCGCGTACCTTCAGCAGGTAATCCGGGCGGTGCTGAAAGAGGCTGTTCTCCACGTAATAAGTCTGGTCCACATGCTCTTGCGCCAAAATAGGTGAGCCTGCAGCAACGCGACCAATCAAAGGCAGGGCCAATTGCGCCATGCCTGGCAGTGTCAAGGAATATGATTTATTTCGCGATTCATTGATGGCGCGAAGCGTGTCACTCTTAAGTCTTATGCCGCGCGAGGTGCCGCTAACCAGTTCGATCACACCCTTGCGGGCCAAGGCTTGCAAGTGCTCCTCGGCGGCATTGGCTGACTTGAAGCCCAGCGTGGTGGCAATCTCGGCTCGGGTGGGGGGCGAACCTGTGCGCGTGATGGCACTTTTTATAAGATCGAGTATTTCTTGCTGACGGGCGGTGAGCTTGGGGCGTTCTAGCATGGCGACTCCTGTTGATGGCGCTGGATTTGACTGTGAGTTCATACACCCTGTCTTCATATCCAGTAACTGTATTTTTAACCAGTTTTTGAAAGTGTGCAAGTCATGTCTTTGCGTCAAGCAGAAAAAATAGTGGTGTTGGGAACTGGCGGGACAATCGCCGGACAGGCCGCCTGTGCGTCAGATAACGTTGGTTACAAAGCCGCCGAGGTGGGTGTGGCCGAATTGTTAAGTGCTATTGCGGGCCTTGCTGGCGCGCTGTCAGGCCGAACCATGGTGGCTGAGCAAGTTGCCCAGGTTGACAGCAAAGATATGGGTGTGGCGGTTTGGCAGTTGTTGGCCGCAAGGGTGACTTTTCACTTGGCACAGGCAGATGTCACCGGTGTTGTGATTACACATGGCACCGATACGCTGGAGGAGACCGCATTCTTCTTGCAGGCGGTCTTGCCCGCCGCGCTGCTTGCGGTGAAACCTGTGGTCCTGACCTGCGCCATGCGCCCCGCCAGCAGTTTGGCGCCTGATGGTCCCCAGAACGTGGTGGACGCCGTTTGCGTGGCTGCCGCAGATTCAGCCTGCGGCGTTGTTGTGGTTTGTGCCGGCTCGATTCATGGTGCGGTGGACATCCAGAAAGGCCACACCTACCGCGTGGACGCGTTTAACTCTGGCGATGCAGGTGCTTTGGGATATGTTGAAGAGGGCGCGTTACGCATGGTTAGAAATTGGCCTTCAGCCAACGTCCATAAAGCTTCATTAGCTATTGATGTAATAGCGTCAATAACCCACTGGCCACGGGTCGAGCTGGTAACAAGTTACGCTGGTGCGACTGGTGCCGTGGTAGATGCGCTGCTGGCCCAAAACGACGCACCCAACACCCTGGTCTCGCCCTTGCGTGGACTGGTTGTGGCGGGAACCGGCAACGGCACTATCCACCACGAGCTTGATGCTGCCCTGCGCAGGGCGCAGTTGCAGGGTATTCATGTGGTGCGGGCCAGCCGCTGTGCAAATGGACGGGTGTTGCCACCGCCGGAGAATGGATTGACTCAGAGTTTCCCTGATTCGAAGGGTTTGTCCGCAGTCAAGGCGAGAGTCGCCTTGATGCTTGCCCTGCTGGTCTAGGTGAGACGTACTTTTTGATCAGCTTGCCAGTGCCTCAAAGGCCCGTGCAGTGATTTCATCCACGCCGCCGGTGCCACTGATGGCCCGGTATTTGGGCGCAGCCGCCGGGTCAGATTTGGCCCAGCCAGCGTAGTAGTCGACCAAGGGGCGGGTCTGGGCACTGTATACATCCAGCCGCTTTTTGACCGTTTCTTCCTTGTCGTCCTCACGCTGGATCAAGGGCTCGCCCGTGATGTCGTCCACGCCGTCCACTTTGGGGGGGTTGAACTTGACGTGGTAAGTGCGACCGGAGACCGAGTGCGACCGGCGACCACTCATGCGTTCAATGATGGCTTCAAAGGGCACATCGATTTCCAGAACGTAATCCAGTTTTACACCGGCCGCCTTCATGGCGTCGGCCTGTGGAATGGTGCGGGGAAAGCCGTCAAACAAGAAACCGTCAGCACAGTCGGGCTGGGTGATGCGCTCTTTCACGAGGTTGATGATCAACTCGTCACTGACCAGCCCGCCGGCGTCCATCACCTTTTTAGCTTCGATTCCGAGGGGGGTGCCGGCCTTGACGGCGGCGCGCAACATGTCACCTGTCGAAATTTGGGGAATGCCATATTTCCGGCAGATGAAAGTGGCTTGCGTGCCTTTACCAGCGCCGGGTGCGCCCAACAGAATTAGTCTCATACTTGTCCTCGGGAAATTATTGGAAATCAGGCCACGCTCAGGGTCCTTGTGCAAGGACGGCGTAACGGGTTATTCATTGTAAGAATAGCATGCAAGTGCTTTTGCCTGGCTTACATCCGGGTCGGCTCAGGTGGCAAATAGCTGGCGTACGCGCGCCAAATCTTCTGCGGTGTCCACACCCGTGCCGGGGGCGTGCTGTGTCACGTGAACCGCGATGCGGTGCCCATGCCACATCGCACGCAGTTGCTCCAGCGACTCGGTTACTTCGATGGGTGCTTGCGGCAGATTTGGAAACTGGCGCAAGAATCCGACGCGGTAGCCGTAAATGCCAATGTGGCGCAGCGGCGCCGGCGTGGGCAGGGTGCCGGCGTGGTCGCGCCCATAAGGAATGGTGGCGCGGCTGAAGTACAGTGCCAAGCCCTGCGCGTCCAGCACGGTCTTGACCACGTTGGGGTTGATGAAGTCAGCATAGCTGTCAATGGCATGGGCTGCGGTGCTCATGCTGGCCTCTGGCCGGTTGCGAAGCAAGTCGGCCACGGCGCCAACGAGGGCGGGGTCGATCAACGGCTCGTCACCTTGCACATTCACCACAATGTCCGACTCGTCCAAATTCAGCAAGTCGCAGGCTTCAGCCAGCCGGTCACTGCCCGAGGGGTGGTCGTCGCGCGTCAACACGGCGTCTACGCCATGTGCTCGGCAGGCGGCAATGATTTCCGGGCTGTCGCCCGCCACCACCACGCGAATCTGGCCAAAAGCCGTTGCGCCAGACAGCACGCGCTGGGCCACCCGCACCACCATGGGCACGCCAGCAATGTCAGCCAGGGGTTTGTTGGGCAGACGCACGGACGCCAGCCGGGCGGGTATCAGGACCGTGAAGCTCAAAGCCCCAACTCCTCGTCGCTGAGCGTACGGGCTTCGTTTTCCAGCAAGACGGGAATACCGTCCCGAACGGGATAGGCCAGTCGTGCGCTGCGCGAGGTGAGTTCCTGCTTTTCCCGGTCGTATTCCAGGGGGCCTTTGGTGACTGGGCAAACCAGCAGTTCAAGAAGTCGTGTGTCCATGCGGGAATGATAGCGTCGGGTTAAAGGGGGCGGAGTTGCGAGGCCAGCGCGGCGTCGAGTTGCGCCAGAAATTCGGGCGGCAGGGTGAGCACCAAGGGCACAGCCAAGGCGTCGGGCATTTGACACCACAGTTTGATAGCGTCTTTTTCGGTACAAATAAGGGTGTAGCCCTTGCTGGTGTTGGCTGACCAGCTATTGAAGTCATAGTGGTCTGGCAAGGCCACGGTGCGGGCCAAAGGCAAGCCCTGCGCGCGCAGCATGGCAAAAAAATCCTCTGGCTTGGCAATGGCTGCCACGGCCATCAACGGTTGTTGCTGGTGATGACACAAATCGGCGAGGGGCACCGTGCTGCCATCCGCACGGCGGGCCAGGGAGGCCAAGGTGCGCGTGGCCTGGAAGCCGGCAAATGCCGCCGGGGTGCCCGTGTGCAGAACCCAGTCGACCGTTCGTGGCCAAGGTTCACGCAGGGGACCCGCTGGCAGCAGAAAGCCATTGCCCACGCCGCGGCTGTCAAACACACAAATCTCAAGATCCCGATACAGCGCCAGGTGCTGCAAACCGTCGTCGCTGACGATCACCTGGGTATCGGGGTAGCGCGCCAGCAGGGCAATGGCTGCATCTATGCGCCGAGTGGCCACAAATACAGGCACTTGTGTGGTGTTTTTGATCAGCGCCGGCTCGTCACCGACATCGGTTGTGGCGCTGTCAGAAGTCACTTCGCGGCAATCGGCGGTCTGGCGCCCGTACCCTCGGGAAATCACGCCCACTTTGAGTCCCTGCGCCCCGAGGTGGTTCACCAGCGCCATCACCACCGGGGTCTTGCCGGAGCCACCCGCGACCACATTGCCCACCACAATCACCGGTACTTTCACGCGCTGCGTCTTGAGCCAGCCCACCCGGTACAACTGGCGCCGCAAAGCCCCCAAACCACCAACCAACACCGAGAGTGGCCACAGCAGCCAAGCCAGCAGGCCCCGTTTGAGCCAGGCGCGCATCAACCGCTCACGCCACGCGGTTTGCGGCGTGGCCGCCACGGGCTTATCGGGCCCCGGCCTGGGCCGAGGACTGCGTGGCAAAGGTGATTTGAGACAAGCCGGCGCGCCGCGCTGCTTCCATCACCGTGATGACGGACTGGTGCCGCGCGCTGGCATCTGCGTTGATGATGACCACCGACTGATTGCCGGCCTTTGCGCCCTCCCGCAAGGCGGCAGCAAGCGTCTCAACGCTGCGATCCCCAACGGGAACCCGGTTAATGGCGTAGGCCCCGTCGCTGGTCACGCTGACGAGGACCTCTTTGGGGTAGTCGCGCTGAGCATCGGCATCAGCCACGGGTAGCTTGAGCTGCAGTTCGGTGAACTTGCTGTAAGTGGTGGAGAGCACTAGGAAGATCAAAATCACCAACAGCACGTCGATAAAGGGAATCAGATTGATTTCAGGTTCGTCGCGCGAGCGGGAGCGAAAGTTCATGGCGTGGCGCCTTTACTTGCGCAGGTGGTTGAGGTGGCGCACCAACTGTTCTGAGGACAGTTCCAGGGTGAGCAGGTAGCCGTCAACGCGGGCACGGAAGTAGCGCCAAAAAATCAGCGCAGGAATGGCCACGATCAAGCCGAACGCAGTGTTGTACAGGGCGATTGAAATGCCATGCGCCAATTGCGCAGGGTTGCCGCCCGGGGCGCCGCTGGTCGGGGCTTGGGCACCAAAAATTTCGATCATGCCAACAATGGTGCCAAACAGGCCCATGAGCGGCGCCGCCGACGCAATGGTGGCCAGGGTGCTCAGGTAGCGTTCCAGTCGGTGGGTGACCACGCGGCCGGCGCCTTCCATGGACGAGCGCAAATCGCTCTCGGTGCATTGGGGGTTGTTGTT
>CAZLRQ010000075.1:0-10619 GCA_964562035.1 uncultured Rhodoferax sp.
CCCATGTGCAGCTTGCCGCTGGGGTAAGGCAGCATGGAGCAGGCGTAGTACTTTTTCTTCAGGTTGCCCTGCGCATCGCGTGCGTCCTCATGCACGCGGTAGGCATCAGCGGCGCTCCAGTGGCTGTGGGCGGCTTGTTCAACGTCAAGGTGGTTGTATTTGTCTTGCATGGCGATTTTCTTGAAGCGATCACAGGATCGCGATGAACCGATTTTAGGGTTGGACCGTGGCCGCCCGACGGGACGGCACGGGCTCGGGGGCATCGGCCACAAAGCCAATCCGGTTCAGACCAGCTTTTTGGGCCGTGCCCATCACTTCAACAATGCGGCCATACGGCACCGCGGCGTCGGCGCGCAGTTGCACTTCGGTCTGGGGGTTGGCTTGTGCGGTCTGCGTGAGCTTTTGCGCCAGTTCGGCCAGGCTCATGCGCTGGTCATTGACGTAAGTCTGGCCCGCCGGGTCCACCACCACGGTGACGAACGGCGCAGCATCGCCCGGTTTGGCCGCCTCGGTTTTGGGCAAATCGAGCTTGATGGAACTGGCCAGCAGGGGCGCGGTGATGATGAAAATCACCAACAACACCAGCATCACATCAATGAGCGGGGTCATGTTGATCTCACTCATGGGCGTGGCTCCCGGCGTGCGCTCCAAGCGACCAAATGACATGGGGTACCGCCGGGTTCAGACCGTGCGCGGGGTCTGGCTGACACCCAACTCACGTAAATCGCGCGCAAAGCCTTCGAGGTCGGCCTCAATGCGGCCAATGGCCCGGCCCAGCACGTTATAAGCCAGCACCGCCGGAATGGCCACGGCCAGGCCCGCTGCCGTCATGATGAGCGCCTCGCCGACCGGACCGGAAATCTGGTCGATGGTGACCTGGCCCACTTTGGCAATACCGACGAGCGCGTGGTAGATGCCCCAGACCGTGCCCAGCAAACCCACAAAAGGTGCGATGGCACCCACCGTGGCCAGCAGCACCTGACCGTATTGCAGCTTGGCCAGCACGCGGTGCAGGGCATCGCGCAAAACGCGGGTCAACTGCTGCGAGGTGTCGCCCGCGCCAGCGAGCGTGCCACTGACCTCCAGCCGGGTGGCCAACACCAAAGGCGTGACCAAGGCCTCGCGGTCAAACGCCCGCAGCCGGGTCAAAGCGTCATCAACCGACGTTGATTGCCAAAAGGCAGCCACCGATCGCGCCACATCGCCGCTGGCACGGTGCAGCAACCATGACTTCCAGACAATCACCACCCAGCTGCCGACCGACATGGCCAGTAACAGCAAGACAACGGTCCGGCTGACCGCATCGCCCTGCAGAAACAGCTGGGCCAGGGTCATTTCAGGTTGAGCACATCAAACATGTCGAACAGGCCGGGGCTTTGGGCTGCCAGAAACCGCGCTGCCCGCAAGCTGCCTTGGGCGTAGGTGGCCCGGCTGGACGATTTATGGGTGATCTCAATGCGCTCGCCCGTACCCGCGAACAGCACGGTGTGGTCACCCACAATGTCACCGCCGCGAATGGTGGCAAAGCCGATGGAGGATGGGTCGCGTTCGCCGGTAACGCCTTCGCGGGCATACACCGCGCACTCCTTCAGGTCACGGCCCAGGGCATCGGCAATCACCTCGCCCATTTTGAGCGCGGTGCCGGAGGGCGCGTCCACCTTGTGGCGGTGGTGCGCTTCTATGATTTCGATGTCATAGCCCGTGGCCAGCGCTTTGGCGGCCATCTCCAGCAGCTTGAGCGTGACATTCACGCCCACGCTCATGTTGGGCGCCATCACGATGGCAATGTCCCGCGCGGCGGCCGCAATTTCAGCCTTTTGCGCATCGTTGAAGCCGGTGGTGCCAATGACGGCGTTCACGCCCAGATCACGACACACCCGCAAATGGGCCAGCGTGCCCTCGGGCCGGGTGAAGTCGATCAGGGTGTGGGCGTTTTTCAGGCCGGCTGTCAAATCAGCAGTGATGGCCACGGCGCTGGTTTGACCGAGAAACGCCATGGCATCAGTCCCCAGCGCAGGGCTACCCACAACATCAAGGGCACCGGAGAGTTCACAGTCGTAAGCGGCCCGAACGGCCTCAATCAGCATCTGACCCATGCGGCCAGAGGCGCCAGCAATGGCGATGCGTTGGGTGGTGTTTTGTGTCATCTTCAATTCAACCGGTTCAGCGCGCAGCGGGCTCCAGTGGCGGGTAGCTTGCTGGCAGGGGCGGCAGCGGCTTGGGCGGTGCAACCTGGGTGGGTGCGGGCAATTTTTTGAGTTGATCTTCCGTCATTTCAAGCACCGGCACTTTGCCCGAGGTGCGCCCAGAATCGAGGGAGGCCACAAACTCAGCCTCAGTGGGCAGGGCGTCCGCCTCTACACGCTCGAGCACATCGCCCTTGAAAAATACGGTCACCTTGCGCGCCTGCGACTCTACGCCCTGGCGTTTGAAGGTAAAGACGTAGTCCCAACGGTCCGCGTGAAACACACTGGTCAGCAAGGGGGTGCCCAAAATGTCGCGAACCTGGCCGCGCGTCATGCCCGGCTTGAGTGCCGCCGCCTGCTCCCGGGAGACAAAGTTGCCTTGCACGATGTCCATCTTGTAGGGCGTAACGACCCCGGCGACACGGGAACTGGCCGAATTCAGGCTACCGCAAGCCGCCAAGCTTGCGCTCGTGACCAACAACAGGGTCCAACGGGCACTGAGACTTTGAAGTTCAGACATGGGGGTTTAGGTGTGACGATATGATCAAACGATTGTACCGGCTGCACTTGAGAGAGCGGCCCGCCGACCGGCCAGAGAGAGACCGCATGACCAACATTGATGAACTTAAAAACACCGGGCTTAAAGCCACCCTGCCGCGCCTGAAGATTCTGGAAATATTCCAGAAAGGCACGCAGCGCCACATGACGGCCGAAGATGTGTTTCGCGTACTGCTCGAAGACCGCTCAGACGTTGGCCTGGCCACCGTTTACCGCGTATTGGCACAGTTTGAACAGGCTGACATCTTAAGCCGCAGCCACTTTGAAAGTGGCAAAGCCGTCTACGAACTGAACGAAGGCCAGCACCATGACCATTTGGTGTGCCTGGACTGCGGCAAGGTCGAAGAGTTTTACGATGCAGAAATTGAGCGCCGCCAGCATGCCGTGGCCAAGGCACAGGGTTTTGCCATTGCCGACCATGCCCTCAGTTTGTACGCCCACTGCACCAAGACGGCTTGTCCCCACCGACCGGCATCCAACCGCCAGACACCTCAGAACCATAATCTGTAAACAACCCATCTGCCCGGCCGCGTGCCAGCAAGCTACTGGCCTTTTGAACTAGCTGCCTTCGCCCATCGCTTTGCGATGCCGCTCGACAAACTCTTTGTAAGTGTCAATGCCACGCAATTGCAAAATAGTATTGCGCACCGCCGCCTCCACCAAAACCGCGATGTTGCGGCCCGCCACCACCTGAATCACCACCTTGCGCACCGGCACGCCCAGCACATCCTGGGTTAGTGGTTCATAAGGAATTCGCTCATAGTCGCGCTCCAGCGTCTCACGGCGCACCAGGTGCACGATCAGCTTGAGACGCATCTTGCGTCGCACGGCGGTCTCGCCAAAAATGCAGCGAATGTCCAGCAAGCCGATGCCGCGCACCTCCAGCAAATTCATCAGCAGCTCCGGGCAGCGCCCTTCCACCGTGTCCTGGTTGATGCGAAACAGGTCTACAGCATCGTCAGCGACCAAGCCGTTGCCACGTGAAATCAGCTCCAGCCCCAGCTCGCTCTTGCCCAGCCCAGACTCACCTGTGATCAACACCCCCAGCCCGAGAATGTCCATGAACACCCCGTGCATGGTGCTGCGGTCGGCAAAATGCTTGGACAAATAAGCCCGCAGCACATCAATCACGAATGCCGATGAGCCTTGCGTCGCAAACATAGGAATCTGTGCCCGCTCGCACATGGACAACAGGGCATCAGGGGCAGCTTGGCCATCGGCCAGGACAAGGGCCGGCGGCTCCAGCGTGACAATGCGAGAAATGCGGCGTGCGCAGTCTTCCGGCGTCGCATTGACCAGGTAGGCAATTTCTCGTTCACCGAGAATCTGGACGCGATAGGGATGGATGTAGTTAAGGTAGCCCACCAAATCGGCGCCTGAGCGAGCGGCGCGCACGGCAACTTCATCAAACCGGCGCTCAGAGGCGCCAAGTCCAGCGACCCACTCCCACTTCAGCGTGCCACGAAACTCCTCGAACAGCACATCTGCGCTGACAACATTGGGTTTCACGTCAACTCTCGCTGAAAGTGAGCGCGCAGAAAAAAACCGGGATCAGGCCAGTTGGGCTGATTGCCAATTGGTGATGAGGCCATACAGCTGGGCTGCATCGTCAATGGCCGAGAACTTCTCGCGCAGGCTGGCGTCACTGAGCATTTCTGCAATTTCAGACAAAATTTCCAGGTGTTTTTGGGTTGCCGCCTCAGGAACCAGCAAGAAAATCAGCAAGCTGACGGCCTGCTCGTCAGGCGCGTCAAAACTGATGGGGTTGGCCAGTTGAAACACCGCCGCCATCGGCGCCTTGAGCCCCTTGATGCGGCCATGGGGAATGGCCACGCCGTGACCCAAGCCAGTTGAACCAAGCCGCTCACGGGAAAACAGACTGTCCGTGACCAAGGCACGACTCAAACCGTGGAGGTTTTCAAATAACAAGCCGGCCTCTTCAAAGGCCCTCTTCTTGCTGGTTGCGTCAACATGGACAAGCACATGCGCGGCGGTCAGGATGGAGGCAAGTCGGTTCATAATTTGATCGGAATTATGCACCCAAGCTGCAACGGGCGCAAAAAAAGCCGCAGCGCAAAGCGGGCGGCTGGATTGTGCAAAACCTTGGTGGATTACATCAAACGCTTGGGCGCCTCATGGTGATGCTCTTGGATGCGGTCCTTGTGTCGAACCACCTGGCGATCCAGCTTGTCCACCAATTCATCCACTGCAGCATACAGGTCAGACCGGGAGCTTTCTGCAAACAAGTCGGAGCCTTTGACGTGAATGTTGCATTCCGCTCGCTGCCGCTTTTCTTTTTCCTTTTGCTTTTCCACTGTTAGCAGCACTTTGACATCAACGACTTGGTCAAAGTGACGGGTGATTCGATCGAGCTTGGTCGTAACGTAACTGCGCAAGGCCGGGGTGACTTCGAGGTGGTGACCGCTGATCGTCAGGTTCATAAATTGCCTCCTGTTGCTCCCGGTTTGAACCGACGGTTTACCCAATGCAAACCTCCGACAAACCGGAATTCAAAAACGCTCTCTACGCTTTTACTATGCCCCGGTTTTGCCATCCATGCAACGTCTTTTGATGACGCGCTGCAGCAAATATCGCCACAAAAAAGCAACGTATTAAGGTGAAAATCAAGGGCCTGGCCACAGACTGTCTGAAGCCCGGCTAATTGAACGACGAACAATGAGCCTTGACACCATACTTCACGCCAGCCTCGCGCACCCCAGTCGACCGGTGACCGCTTTAGTCTTGATGGGTGGCGGTGCCAGAACGGCCTACCAGGTGGGCGTCTTGCGGGCTCTGGCCGGCATTCTGCGAGAGGATCATCTGGCGCCGGACTACTTTCCCTTTCAGGTGCTGATCGGTACATCGGCAGGAGCCATCAATGCCGCGTGTCTGGCGGGCTACTCCCCGCATGGACTGAAGGCGTTTGAAAAGCTGACGCAATTTTGGTCAGCCCTGCGCTCCTCTGACGTGTACGAACTGAACGTGTCGCGCTGGGCCCGGTTCAACAAGCTGATTGCCGCCTGGAGCCTGTCACGGCATGCCCGCACCAACGGCGCCATTCTGGACAACTCGCCCCTGTTTGAGACCTTGAGCAAATTCATGTCACTGCCAGGCGTTCAAGAAGCCTTGCAGAGCCGAACGATTGAGGCGCTGGCGGTCACCGCGTCCAGCTACACCAGCGGCATGCACTGGACTTTTTGCCAGACGAGTCAACGTGATGACTTTCCGGGCTGGACTCGCCCGGGGCGCCAGGCCAAGTTTCAGCCGATCACCATTGACCATTTGATGGCCTCCAGCGCCATCCCTTTTCTTTTTCCATCGCGCGGTCTTGTCGTCCATGGACGGGAAGAGTTTTTTGGTGATGGCTCCATGCGCCAGGTGTCACCGCTCTCACCAGCCATGCACCTGGGGGCGCAAAAAGTACTGGCTGTTGGCGTGGGGCAACCCGAGCGCTCGGGGTTTGCCCCGGAACCGTCCCCAGGGCCTACACGCGGGCCCACTTTGGGGAGCATTGCGGGCCATGCCATGGCCAGTGTCTTTCATGACACGCTGCAGGCCGACGTAGAGCAGACAGAGCGGGTCACACGCACCCTGCAAAACATGCCGAGGGAAACCTCGTCAGCCTTGCCCTACCGCAGCGTCGATGTGCTGTCGATTCGCCCGTCCCAATCGCTCGACAATTTGGCACAAGACCACTTGGGAGAGCTGCCGGTCGCCACGCGCCACGCGCTGGGAGGTTTGGGCATTCTCAAAGGCGGTGGTGGCACCTTGGCGAGCTACCTGCTGTTTGAGCCCGGCTTTGTCCAGGCGCTGATTTCGTTGGGTGAAAGTGATGCCTGGGCCAGAAAAGAAGAACTCCGGGCGTTCTTTGCTGTCACATAACCATGTTGCAATGCGATAATTTTTGACATTCATGTCAGGAGCCAATCCCTTGGAAAACTACCCCAGTCGGTAGCTTTCAGTCCCTTTTGCTGCAGAGGGGGTTGAAAGCCTAAGCCCGAAACACCCCCCGCACCGTGCAAACCATCTCAAGGGAATGAGCCATGCTCAATATTTTCACGCTCGCCAATGGTCGCCTTTTCCAGGAGGAAATCGAATCACTGGAAGAGCTCTCCCAATTTCACCCGATCTGGGTGGACCTGGAGTCACCCTCAGTTGAGGAAAAACGCTGGGTCAAGCAGTACTACGGCCTGTCCATTCCCGAAGACGCGATGGACGAGGACATTGAAGAGTCTGCGCGTTTTTACAAGGAAGACAACGGCGAGTTGCACATCCGCAGCGACTTTTTGGTGGCTGACGACGACGAACCGCATGCGGTTCGGGTCGCTTTTATCCTGAACCAGGAAAACGATGCCCTCAAGAGCAAAGGCGTGCTGTTTTCCATCCATGACGAAGATGTGCCCGTGTTTCGCCTGCTGCGCATGCGCGCCCGGCGCGCGCCGGGGCTGATTGAGGACGCCAAGGAAGTCTTGCTCAAGCTGTTTGATGCCGACGCCGAATACTCGGCCGACACCCTGGAAGGCATTTACGACAACCTGGAAAAGGTCAGCCGCAAGGTGCTCTCGGGCGACGTGACCGACGCCATGGCCGGCGAGGTGCTGGGCGCCATTGCACGCCATGAGGATATGAACGGACGCATTCGCCGCAACGCCATGGACACCCGGCGCGCCGTGAGCTTCATGATGCGCAGCAAGATGCTCAACAGTGAGCAGTTTGAAGAAGCGCGGCAGATTCTGCGCGACATTGACTCGCTGGATTCGCACACCGCCTTTCTGTTTGACAAGATCAACTTCTTGATGGACGCCACGGTGGGTTTCATCAACATCAACCAGAACAAGATCATCAAGATCTTCTCGGTGGCCAGCGTGGCCCTGCTGCCGCCCACCCTGATTGCCAGCCTGTACGGCATGAACTTCAAGTACATGCCGGAGCTGGACTGGTCACTGGGCTACCCGTATGCGCTGGCCTTGATGGTGGCCAGTGCCCTGGTGCCCATGTGGTACTTCAGAAAACGCGGCTGGTTGAAGTAAAACAAGCCTAAGCCCTTATTGGGCGGGCTTATTCAGCTATTTTTTACGATAGCTTTGGCATCAGGTTCCCGACGATGGCCCTGGCGCAGGGGCTGGCAACGTCCTGCACAAAGCGGGAGAAATCCTGGGGCGCGTGGTCGTCGGCACAGTCTGAAATAGTACGCACGGCGGCAAAGGGCACGCCGTAATCAAAGCAGACTTGCGCCACGGCCGCGCCCTCCATTTCAACGGCCAGCGGCGCCAAATCGACCGCCTTCAAGCCCTCCAGCAAACACCGCGACTCGTTGGCACTGGATACAAACCGGTCGCCACTGGCAATCAGCCCGGTGTGCACCACGGGTGGCCTACCGCCATTATTTAAGCCAAATTGGCCTCCAGCCCTTACCAGTGCTGCCTGAGTAGCTTCCAGAAGAATAGCAGTCAAGCGGCCATCGCAGTCAAACTGGCGGCGCGCGTACAGTGGCACCTCGTACCGCGGGTAGAGCGGTGACGCGTCCATGTCGTGCTGCACAAAGCCCGTGGCGACCACCACATCGCCCACCGCCACGCCCGGGCCCACACCCCCCGCCACGCCGGTGAACACAATCCGGCTCACCCCAAAGGCTTCAATCAGGGTGGTGGCGGTGATGGCGGCCGACACCTTGCCAATTTTCGACAGCGCCAACACCACAGAGCGACCGCCCAGCTCCCCGCGCCAGAACACCCGCCCGGCGCGGTGGACCGCGACGGGGTGGGTCAATTGCTCGATCAGGCCTTGTTGCTCTTCGGCCAGCGCGCTGAGGATGGCGGTCGTTGTGCTCACTTAGGGTGTCCGCAGTTCACGGCGCAAGATTTTTCCGACCGGCGTTTTGGGCAAGTCGTCCCGAAATTCGATGACTTTGGGTTGTTTGTAGCCGGTGAGATTGGTTTTGCAAAAAGCCCGCACCTCGGCCTCGGTCAAGACCGGGTCTTTTTTGACGATCACCAACTTGACCGCCTCGCCGGTTTTGGCATCCGGCACGCCCACACAAGCGCACTCCATGACGCCGGGCATGTGGGACACCACGTCTTCCAGTTCGGTCGGATACACATTGAAGCCACTGACCAGCACCATGTCCTTCTTGCGGTCCACGATGCGGAAGAACCCGCGCTCGTCCATGACCCCAATGTCGCCCGACTTGAAGTAGCCGTCGGGCGTCATCACCCTGGCCGTTTCCTCGGGGCATTGCCAGTAGCCCGCCATGACTTGGGGGCCCTTGATGGCGATTTCACCCGATTGACCGATCTCCGTCACGTCATGGCCCTCGTCGTCCAGGAGCTTCATGTCGGTATTGGGCAAGGGGATACCGATCGTGCCGGAATATTCGATGGCCGTGGCCGGGTTGCAGCTCACTGTGGGCGAGGTCTCGGACAAGCCATAACCTTCACAAATCGGGCAACCGGTTTTCTCAAACCACAACTGCGCCACGCTGCGTTGCACCGCAGAACCGCCACCAATGGAAACCTTGAGATGACGCCAGTTCACCCGGTGGAAGTCCGGGTGCCGGGCGATCGCGTTGAACAGGGTGTTGACCGCCGGAAAGCTGTGAATGGTGTGCTGGCTCAGCGTCTTGAGCACAGCGGGCAAGTCGCGCGGATTGGGGATCAGCACCAGCTTGCCGCCGTTGCGCAGGGACAGCATCATGCAAACGGTGAGCGAAAAAATATGGTACAGCGGCAGCGCGCACACGGTGGTCGGCTGCTCGCTCGCCGGCACGCGCGTCATGACGGGCTGGTACCAGACGTCAGACTGCAGCACGTTGGCCACCAGGTTGCGGTGCAGCAGCATGGCGCCTTTGGCCACCCCGGTGGTGCCGCCGGTGTACTGCAACACGGCCAAATCGTCAGGCCCGATGGCCACTGGCTTGAACGTGCCCGGCGCCCCTTGCGCAATGGCCTGATTGAAGCGCACGGCACCCGGCAAATGGTAGTTGGGCACCATTTTCTTGACATGCCGCACCACGCAGTTGACCAGCGTGCCCTTGAGCCAGCCCAGTTGATCGCCCAAGGCGCACAACACAATGTGCTTGACGGGTGTGCTGGCGAGACACTGGGTCAGGGTGGCGGCGAAATTCTCGATGATGAGCATCGCCTTGGCGCCGGAATCGTTGAGCTGATGCGCCAACTCACGCGGCGTGTACAAAGGATTGACATTCACCAGCACCAAACCCGCCCGCAAAATGGCGGCCACGGCCACCGGGTACTGCGGTGTGTTGGGCAACATGACCGCCACGCGGTCCCCTTTGACCAGGCCCAGACTCTGCAAATACACCGCCAGCGCCAGGCTGAGCTGGTCGGTTTGCTGGTAAGTGACGTCCTGCCCCATGAAACTGTAGGCCGTGCGGCTGGCGTACTGCTTGAAGCTCTGCGCCATCAGGGCCACCAGGGAGTCGTATTGCGTCACATCCACTTCAGCGGGAACGCCCTCCGGGTAGCTTTTGAGCCAAATGCGGTCGGTCATGGGAAAGTCTCCGAAAAAGCGCCGGCGACGTCGCCATGGCACGCTGGCACCGTATCACCCGGCGGTGGGTTGGCCCTGCGCCAGCACAAAAGCAGAAGGCCCGGCCGGCACAGACCGGACGGGCCCACCCAGCCGTTGCCGTCAGGCGATCAATCAGGCCCGCAGAGCCGTCAGCACTTCGTCCAGCATCTTCTTGGCGTCGCCAAACAGCATGCGGTTGTTGTCTTTGTAAAACAGCGGGTTGTCCACCCCGGCGTAACCCGAGGCCATGCTGCGCTTCATGACAATCGAGGTCTTGGCCTTCCAGACCTCCAGCACCGGCATGCCGGCAATCGGGCTGGTGGGGTCGTCTTGCGCGGCCGGGTT
>CAZLRQ010000076.1:0-10586 GCA_964562035.1 uncultured Rhodoferax sp.
AATGGATT
The DNA here is from genome assembly GCA_964562035.1 of uncultured Rhodoferax sp. Classification (GTDB taxonomy): domain Bacteria; phylum Pseudomonadota; class Gammaproteobacteria; order Burkholderiales; family Burkholderiaceae_C; genus Rhodoferax. Next base: position 9 of record CAZLRQ010000076.1, read on the forward strand.
ACCTGGCTAAGAATATCAAGCCTAAACGTGACTATCGCGCATGGGCTGAAAATATTATAGCGAACCCTAGCAAATACCCTGACATATCCATAAAACTAGCAAAAGAGGCATTGGCATTGCCAGTTGTTTATTTATGACTGAACCTAACTGGCAACAATTACTTTTAGACTTACGCAAACATTTTAAATGCTTATCTTACATCGCCCCACTAATCGGCTTATCAGTAGACCGTACACAGCGTATAGCACGTCATGGTACTAAAACAATGCTATGGCCTACTGGCACAGCTTTAATAAATTTACACAACCAATATTGCAAAGGTAAAAAATGAATCAATACGACATTGAAAAACAGATTAAATCAGATTGGCAAATTCTTGCTAATTTTTTAACAGAGCCTAAAACCCGAAAACAGCTAGAAGATGAATTGCCGATTTTAAACATGCCGATGAGATTGAAGCGATGGGTAAAAGAGGGTAAATTAACTTATTACAAAGACCAATGGGCTTATGTTTACGAGCTAGCAGCGCCAGTAGAAAAAACCAACTCACGGATTATTCGCGGATTTGATACGATTCGCGTATCGCCTAGATTATCAAGAGAGCGTACATGGGTTGCTGGATCAACTTTAAGCGGAGTATTTTAAAATGAAATCTATCAATTCAAAAATTCAGCAAATAGGCGGTTTGATTGATACTGATGATGTGAATAATTGGGAAAATGAATTTATATCATCCATTGTTGAAAAAACGCAGAATGGAATCGTTCTTACTGGATTATCAGATAAACAAGTTGAAATTATAGACCGAATTTATAACAAGCATTTTGCTTAAAGGATTATCATGCACTTACCATTCAAAATTTACAACTACATCCGATTACGCAATATGGGAGTGCGCAATGCGTGGATTAAGTCGCCATTAACTGATGATGATTATTGGCTGATTACTATGATTGTTTGCATAATTCTCATTCTAAGCGTTTTAAGCTACGCAAATGAAATAGATAGCATGAATGTATCACTTATCCAAAATAATCAATCCTACGCGCAGAAAGTGGCTAATTTAAGCCATTTAAACACTAAGCAAGAGTTGATTATCGTATCAATGCTTCAAGGCTCAGTAAAAATAGACGGCAGGATTAAAACAATGTGCATAATTAACGCGGCTGGTGATTGTGAATGAGTTGGCTTTATTCGCAGGCGCTGGTGGCGGAATACTCGGCGGCAAGTTGCTTGGATGGCGAACAGTCTGCGCCGTTGAGCGTGATGCCTACGCAGCACAAGTTTTGGCGCAACGACAAAATGATGGAATTCTCGAAGCTTTCCCAATTTGGTCTGACGTGTGCAGTTTTGACGGAACAAGATGGCGAGGAATTGTTGACATCGTATCTGGCGGCTTTCCATGCCAAGACATTAGCGCAGCAGGAAAAGGCGCAGGAATCACAGGTGAGCGAAGCGGATTGTGGAAGGAAATGGCACGGATTATTGGCGAAGTTATGCCCAGATACGCTTTCGTGGAAAACAGCCCAATGCTCACTACTAGAGGACTTGGAACAGTCCTTAGAGATTTGGCCGAGATGGGGTTTGATGCGGAATGGGGCGTGCTATCAGCGGCCGATGTTGGTGCAAACCATCAACGAGAAAGAATCTGGGTGCTTGCCAAACAACGAAACATTTTTTCACACGCCGAACACGACAGGAATGGATGGGGGCAGCAACTCACGGAAAGCATTGAAAAAGAGATTGCAGGAATGGCCCACGCCAGATGCAAACATGGGGGCGAGAGGAACGCAACCAGATTGGCAACCAACTCGCAAAAGCGGACAGCATGCGCAATACACAATCAATCAAGCAGTGAGGGATTCTTACGCAACGCCAACAGCCAGGATGTGGAAAGACAACGGCAAATCGCCTTCAGAGCTAAACAGAAATTCGGAAACATTAGCGATGCAAGCGGGTGGCAGATTGAACCCAACGTGGGTCGAGTGGCTCATGGGGTGGCCGATAGGGTGGACAGACTTAAAGCCATTGGCAATGGACAAGTCCCATTATGTGCAGCCACAGCATTTGAATTGCTTAGAGAAAGATTAGAGAAATGACTTGGGTTAAACAAAATGAATTTTACGCTAAGCAAGGCGACTACACACTAACGCAAATACCTAGCGTGCCATATCCTTACGGTTTATATAAAAATAACAAGAATATTGGATATTTTAAGACGCAAGCCGAAGCATTAGAAAAGCATAGAGAGGTAAGTAATGGATAACCTATGCAAAATATGCGGTAAAGAGCTAGACAAAGTAACTGAATGCGCATGGACTTCATGCCCTAAATTATTTGATGATTGGGATGAAAAGCGCCTAGACACAATAGGCCAAAACGGAAACACTGGCGAACACTATACTGGCGAACATTATGAGTAACTTTGAATTTGTACTTTATGGCAACATGCCCAATTTAATTGAAAGACTATCAAAGCTAGACTCTACTATTAGGCATAAAATAGTTGTAAGCGAGTGGAAAGCAAAAAGAAGCAACGAACAAAATAAATGGATATGGAAGTTTGCTACTGACTTAGGCAAACATTTAGGCTACACGGCTGATGAAATGTATGACTTAATCAATTACAAATTTAATCCCAAGTTTGTTACTGATAAAACTACTGGTGAACAAATACGATTGCAAGGTAGTTTCTCAAAGTTGAAAACAGATGAGGCGGCAGAAATACAAAGCCAAGTATTAATTTGGGCTGAAAGTTTAGGATTTTATTTTGAAGGCTAAAAAATGCAAACAATGTGGCAAGTTATTTGAGCCGATTAGACCATTACAGCACGTTTGCGGCTTTGATTGCGCAGTTGACTATGGTGTAGCCTTAAAAATTAAAAATAACGCGCTAGAGAAAGCAAAAGACCGCAAAGAAACTAAAGCCAAGTTAGAAAAGCTAAAAACACGCAGTGATTATTTGAAAGAGGCGCAGCGCGTATTTAATATTTACATTCGTGGGCGCGACTTTAACGAGCCTTGCATTAGTTGCGGTAGACATCATACAGGACAGTATCACGCTGGGCATTATAGAACTACAGCCGCTGCCCCACAGTTAAGATTCGATGAGCAAAACGTGCATAAACAATGTGCACCATGCAATAACCATAAATCAGGCGACATCATTAATTATCGTATTAACTTAATTAAAAAAATAGGCATTGAAGCTGTAGAAAGATTAGAAAGTGACAACAGTCCAAAACATTACACGATAGATGAAATCAAACAAATTAAAATTGATTACAAAAACAAAATAAAATTACTTAAAGGAGTTTAGATGAACGCAACACACAAGCAAATGACTAAGCGCTGGCAAGACATATTAAGCTTATGCCATGAACCGCAATCAGTTTATGCGATTAGTCGTGATTTAGGATTAAATGGTCAGTTTGGATTGAGAACAACTTGCAACGACTTAATCGCTATTGGCTACTTAGAAAAGATTAAGACCACGCGCCAAAACACGCAATTAAGTGTGCTATACAAGACGATTAAGCCGATATATGATACTAATAAATTTGATGCAGATATGGTTATTATTAGACAAAAGCGAGATGAAACAGTTGGAAAGAAACCTGCACCATTACCGCTAGAGCCTCATGTAAGACGTGTATCGGTAGATGATTACCACACTAAAGGCAATCGGTCGCGCGAAAAGGTTTGGGCTGGTGTGTGTGAATATATTTGATGTATCATTAACGTATAAATCATCGGCTTTGAAAAAGTCCGATGCATTGAAAGGTTAAATACATGATTGATGAATCACTATCAGAAGTTTACAAAGTAGGTGCCGCCACTTGCAACATAACGCCATGTACTGAAAAAGGCCTTGAATCTGAAAACATCAAGTGGGTAACTGATATACAAGTGCCTATTGATAAACGAAAGCAAGGCTTAGCTAAACAATTGCTAATTCAACTAGGCAAAGATTCAGACGCAACACAAACAGCGCTTATGCTTGAATGTAGACCATTAGATGATACAATTACAGTCAATGACTTAGAGTCAATGTATAAACGTCATGGATTCATTAGAGTACAAGATGAACCGCTATTAATGTTAAGAGTTCCAGTTCCGCCTATGTTATTTGCGGATATTGCAAAGAAAAAGACAAGTAGTATTATTACTAATGTTTACGGTATTAAATGATCACTTTATTTTTTAGCAATCAAGATTATGAATAGACTTATAACAAAAAAAGAAATGGAAAAATGGCTAAAATTGATTATGCGTAAATATATTAAAAATAAAAAATATAAGATTAGCACACATGGCGTTTGAAGATTTATGACTTATAAATTTTGCCTTATATCTGACAAAAAAGAATATTGGTGTTTTCAATCATTAGTTCGTAATGTTTTTTTTCGTTTCTTCAAATATCGTAGTTTGTATTCAGTAGTTTAGTATAGAACATGAAAGCATCAAGCATAAATAGTTAACGGCTACTTTAACCGTGTTATGTAAGGATAAGTAATAATGGCAAGACCAAGCGATTACAATCAATCTATTGCAGATACTATTTGCGAATTGCTAGCAGATGGTAAAAGCTTACGTGAGATATGCTTATCTGATGATATGCCAAACAGAGCAACAGTGTTTAGATGGCTTGACGCAAAGAAAGAATTTAGCGACCAATACGCACGCGCACGCGAAGAGCAAGCCGAAACATTAGCCGATGAAATGTTAAGCATAATTGATGATGCAGCAGAGCCATTACTTGTTGAAAATATACCAATGATGATTGATGGAAAGCCAGTGATGATTGCAAGCGCCACATCAATTGCCCACGCAAGATTAAAGATGGATGCGCGAAAATGGATTGCATCGAAACTTAAGCCTAAAAAATATGGCGACAAGATTCAAACAGAGCTATCAGGCGAAATAAATGTTGGATTTCATGAGATATTAGTAAAAGCCCGTGAACGCGCTGGAGGTTGAATTAATACAAGATATAGCAAAGTTCTACGATAATCCGTTAGGCTTTGTTAAATATGTATTCTCATGGGGCGAAGGCTCACTAAAAGACCAAGAGATTGACAAATGGCAAGCCGATACACTTATTGTTATTGGTGATGCAGTTAAATCTGGCGCAACATTAAACGAAGCGTTATCTGAAGCAATCCGATTAGCTATTGCATCTGGCCATGGTATTGGCAAAACTGCATTTGTAAGCTGGATAATTCTATGGTTTATATCTACACGCGAATTCCCTCAAATTGTTGTAACATCAAATACAGCCAATCAACTAAGCGCGAAGACTTGGCGAGAGCTTGCTAAATGGCACAGATTGTCTATTAACAAACATTGGTTTGAGTGGACGGCAACTAAGTTCTATCATAAACAATATCCTGATACTTGGTTTGCTAGTGCTATTCCATGGTCAATCAATAACAGTGAAGCGTTTGCTGGTACGCATGAAAAACACGTATTAGTTATTTATGATGAAGCATCAGGGATTCACGACCAAATATGGGAAGTTACAGAAGGCGCAATGACAACGCCTGGCGCAATGTGGTTAGCGTTTGGCAACCCAACTAAGAATACTGGTAGATTCCGTGAATGCTTTGGCAAGTTTAAACATCGTTGGATTACAAGGCAGATTGATAGCCGTGAAGCCAAGCAAGCATCTTTAAAACAAATCCAACAATGGGTTGATGATTATGGTGAAGATAGCGACTTTGTACGTGTTCGTGTTCGTGGTGTATTCCCTCGCGCTGGCTCTAATCAATTTATTGGCGCAGATATAGTAGAGGCTTGTCGCAAGTATGTCGCAGAAGGTTATGAATCGTTAGAGAAACTTTTAGCAGTTGATGTTGCTCGGTTTGGTGATGACCAATCAGTGATTAAGCGCAGACAAGGGCGCAAAGTATGGCCTGCCAAAAAGTATCGCGGCCTAGATACAATGGCATTGGCATCAAAAGTTGTTGAAGAAATTGACGATTACAATCCTGACGCAGTGTTTATTGATGGCGTTGGCGTTGGCGCTGGCGTTGTTGATAGAGTAAAACAACTAAGGCCAAGCGCGAATATCATTGAAGTAAATGCAGGCGCTACGCCAAACGACCCAGAAAAATACTTTAACAAAGGCGCTGAAATGTGGGGATTAATGCGTGATTACTTAAAGGCTGGCGCAGAGCTTGATGACGATAACGAATTATTAGAAGAGCTGCAAGCGAGAGAATATGGCTTTAGCCCTAAACAACAAATTCAATTAGAAAAGAAATCAGATATGAAAGCGCGTGGATTGTCTAGTCCTGACGTAGCAGATTCACTTGCATTAACATTTGCAGAAAAGATTATTAAAACGCCTATTGCGCAAGATGATGACAACGACTATTATGGCGAAAACGCTTGGATGAGCTAATATGGCTATTAAAGATACTGATAAAACTGATATTTTAGGTAATGCTAAAGCGTTTTTCGAGCGCGCTCAAGCTTATGAAGCCGCACAACGCTCTGATGAGTTAGATGATATTCGTTTTGTCGGATTGCTTCAACAGTGGCCAGAAGAGATTAGGCGAATCAGAGAAGGAGACCCTCAAGGCGCAAGACCGTGTTTGACAGTGGACAAGGTTAATCAATACAAGAATCAAATCGTCAATAATATCCGCATGAATTCACCGTCTATCAAGGTTCGCCCTGTAGATGATAATGCTGATGTAGAAGTGGCAGAAGTTTATCAAGGCATAATTCGTCACATTGAATCGCAATCTAAAGCAGATTTAGCTTATGACTGGGCTAGTGAAGGTTCTGTTGATAGCGGTGTAGGATTCTTTCGCATCGTGACTGAATATGTCGGCGGTTCATTCCAACAAGAGATTAAAATCAATAAAGTTCCAAACAGATTCAGCGTATATCGTGACCCTGACTCTTACGAGATTGATGGTAGCGACCAGAAAGAATGCTTAATCACTGAAATGGTTACTCGAAAAGCATTTAAGAAAATGTATCCTAATGCTGACCAATGCGACTGGGCTAGCTCAACTGGTGACACGGATAACTGGTCAACTGAAACAGAATTGAGGATTGCTGAATACTTTTGGTGTGACTATGAAAAAGACACTTTATTATTGCTAGACAATGGTGATTCAATCTATTTTAGCGAATATGAGAATAAATACAGTCAAGGTCAAGCGCCACAAGTCATTGACCAAAGACCAGTTGATAGAAAAGTGATTAAATGGGCTAAACTAACTGGTAACGAAGTATTGGAAGAGTCAATATTTGCAGGTTCATTCATTCCAGTTATTCCTGTATTTGGCATTGTTACTTTTGTAGATGGGCGCATGTATTGGCGCGGTATTGTTCGTGGCGCTAAAGACCCACAACGCATGTATAACTACAATAGGTCTACCATTGCTGAATCTTTGAGCTTAACTGTTAAAGCGCCTTATATTGGCGCTGTAGGTCAATTTAAAACAGCTAATAGACGCTGGCAAAATGGTAACAGGGTTAATTACGCTTACATGGAATATGACCCTGTTACTATCAATGGTCAATTAGCCCCTCCGCCTCAACGTCAAGGCTTTGCAGGTGTTCCTACTGGTTTACTTCAAGATATTGAAACAAGCGAGCATGATATCCAAGCTGGATTAGGTATGTATCAAGCCTCAATTGGTCAAGATTCAAATGCTAAAAGTGGCAGAGCTTTAAACGCACAGCGCCAACAAGGTGATATTGCGACTTTTCACTTCCCTGATAATCTGGCTAAATCAGTCGCGCATGCTGGCCGTATTATTGTGGACATCATCCCCAAATATTACGATACACAACGCGTCATTCGTATCTTGGGTGAAGACGGCTCACAAGAGTTTGCACAATTAGACCCAACTCAACAAGTAGCCAAGCAGGAAGTTAGAACTAATGATGGCATTAAAAAGATTTACAATCTCGGCGTAGGTAAATACGATGTAATTGCCACTAGCGGGGCAAGCTTTGCAAGTAAACGCGAAGAGGGTGCGGAATTTATTACGCAAATTGTTCAAACAAGTCCAGACTTAATGCCGATTGTTGGTGATTTGATGTTCAAAGCAATGGACATGCCGTATGCTGAAGAGATTAGCGAACGCCTCAAGAAAATGATGCCGCCTCAACTGCAAGAACAGCAAGAAGGCGGCGAATCGCCAGAAGTTCAAGCGGTTAAACAGCAAGCCTCACAAATCATTGAGCAACTAAATCAACAATTACAAGCAGCCGAGCAAGCGATGGCAGAAGCGGATTTAGAGGCTCAAGACTTATTAGCTAAAGCAGAAAACGCACAAAGCAAAAATGAGATTGAAGCAGCTAAAATTCAATTAGAAGCTAAAAAATTAGAGATTGACGCAATGAGGGCGCAAACCGAGCGCTTAGCATTAAACAAAGAATCAATGGAATCAATGGCTACTAATCCACAATCACAGCCAATAAATGATGATGTGATTAATGCGGTATTGGAAGAGTTGGCTATTAACCAACAAATGATGCAAGAACTTGTTAAGCCAAAATCTAAAGCTATTGAGATGCAAGCACCTAACGGGGGAGTTTATCGAGGTGTTATTGAAGGCAATATCATGAAAATTGAAACGCCAAGTGGACAAGTTTATAGTGGAATGATTGAAGGTGAATTGCAATGACAGATTATGTGGAACCGTTAATTTATACAACCAAAGGCAATTTGCCTGAAAAAGACTTAGATTACTCTAAACAATGGGAATTTGAAGGCGATTCAATTAAATTTAGTGAAACGTATAAATTAAATGGTGAAATCGTCAAAAAGTCTGCCCATGTCTTTATATTAAGAGGACATGAGCTAGGTACATTACAAGGCACATTTTAAAAGGAAAAATTATGGCCAATACACAAGCAATTGCAACATCATTTAAAAAAGAGTTATTAACAGGACATCACGCATTTGGCACAACTGTTACTCGAGGCTCAACAACCGCTGATACATTTAAAGCCGCTTTATACCTAGTATCAGCTACTTACAACGCATCAACCACTGCTTACAGTGCGACTGGTGAGGTAAGTGGCACTGGTTATACCGCTGGCGGATTAACGGTGACCAACGCAACAGCGCCAACAACATCAGGCGCTACAGCTTACTGGACACCAAGTGCATCATACGCATGGACAACAGTGACTTTAGCAACGGCATTTGATGCGGTGTTAACTTATAACAGCACACAATCTAATCGCGCGGTTATGGTAAATACGTTTGGCTCAACCACTGTTACTGCGGCTAACTTTACATTAACAATGCCAACCAATGACGCTACTAACGCGCTTTTACGCCTAGCTTAATTTAAATTCCATACGACATTATCGCTAAGGTAAGGATTTAACACGTGGCAACCATAACCATTAGCGAAAACACTGGCGCAACGTATAGCGGATTATTCGCTGTATCCAATGTTGAATCAGACCCAAATTCCAACTACTACACATCGGGTGGTCGTTTCGGTCGAAGTGGTGAAATTCAAGCATACCAGCCCACTGATAGATGTAATGCGTATTTAATCGCTAGTGGTTTAACAAATGTAAGCACTGGTGGCACAGTTTCAAACTCTAAGTTGCGCGTTTACTTTCATGAAGTAAGCCAAAACTTCACGATTGACGTACACCAGATATTGCGCGACCAAGTAATGAATCAAATTACTTGGAATAACTATTCCACAGGCAACGCTTGGCAGACAGCAGGTGGATACGGTGCATTAGATAGAGGCTCTACCGCTTTAGCCTCTCAAGCAGTGACAAACGGTCAAGCGGCTGGCTATGTTGAATTTGCTGGCACTGGATTAGACCAATTCATTCAAGACTGTATTGATGGAGTTATTACTCTTGAAAACTTAACAATGTCTGTTCAAGGCGGCGGATTCTTTGAATACTCGTTTTTCTATAACAGTTTATACACTGATGGCTTTAGACCAGAGCTAGTATTTGATTACGATACTGGAGGTGTTACTCTTGCACTAACAGGCCAATCAATTACATCAGGTCAAGGTAACTTATCTGATTCAGTCAACTCAGCATTAACTGGTCAATCGTCTGCAGTTCAACAAGGAAATTTAACAGATGTTGTTAGTAAACAGTTAACAGGGCAATCGGCTACTGTAAGTCAAGGCACGCTTTCTGATGCTGTAAGCAAAGAATTAACAGGTCAGTCCATATCAATTGGGCAAGGCAATATTACCCCATTGGGCGATATTACTTATGCGTTAACAGGTCAATCGGTTGCCGTTTCTCAAGGAGCGTTAACTGACAATGTTTTAAAAGCAATAACAGGTCAATCTGTAACATCTCAACAAGGCAATTTGACTGATTCTGTTTCTGTTGCACTAACTGGCCAACAAATAACATCGCAGCAAGGCAATGTTGTCTTTCAAGGAGATGTAACAAGAGCTTTAACTGGTCAAGCTATAGCGGTTCAGCAAGGCAGTTTAACTTTGCCTCAAGAATCATTATTTGGCGGGGTAGCTCACTTTTCTAATCTTGATGAATACAATAAAAAGAAATCCGCTAAAAGGGTTGAAGCACAACAAAAAAAATTATCTGAAA